>NZ_QMEB01000310.1 GCF_012912135.1 Brasilonema bromeliae SPC951
GTCTTAATTCAAGGAATTTTGTCTTCTAGTTTTTCCGGGTAAAAAAAGTAAATTTTGGTTTGATGATTATTTAGCCGACATCGCAAGATTGTAGAGAAATCTTGCTTCCAGACATAATTAAAGGATTTTTGTCTTTCAAACTGGTCGTGTGGCAAAGACAATGAGTGCAATGTGGGGTCTTGGCAACTTTCTAACCGTTAGATGGGCTTGCTGCTAGGGCGATGCTCCAGCAGGGAGCCAGCAAAGCTGATCGCCAAAGGCAAAATCCGATGTTCCTGAACTTGAATCCTCGCGTGGAGTGTTTCTGGTGTATCATCAGGCAACACAGGTACTGCTGCTTGCATCAAAATGGAACCGCTATCCATTTCTAAACAAACAAGATGCACTGTACAACCAGCAATTTTCACCCCCTCGGCAAGGGCTTGTTCTACTGCACGTGAACCCTTAAAACTAGGTAACAAACTAGGATGGATATTGATAATCTTGTCAGGAAACGCATCAATAAAAACTGACGTTACCAGCCGCATCCAACCAGCCATAACTACCAATTCCACATCATACTCCTGCAAAGTTTGGACAATTTGTCTATCCAAATCTTCACGGCTTTTGTACTCACGGTGATTAAGAAGCACAGCAGGGACACCCCATTTTGCTGCCCGTACTGCGGCATAGGCGTCCGGATTATTGTAGATTAAAACTTGAATTTGGGCGGACAACTGCCCGTCTTTGATTGCTTGGGCAACAGCCTCAAAATTACTGCCACTTCCAGAAGCCAGAATTCCCAATTTTATGGGAGTTTGTGTACGAAGTGTGTCAGCACTGATATTGGGAGAAACGAGGTTAGAAAAGACAGCGTCGGGCTGAGTCAAAGCTGCGGGAGAGTGTTGCAATGCAGGCGACTGCTGTGTAGAATCAGGGCTAAAGCTCATAATAAATGACCATCTGACTGGTTTGCTAAAATATCAAGTTTTTGTGACCTTTATCAGAGTCTTTTGACATAAAGAAAGACTCAAAGCTTGCATAATAAGGCTTTTCCTGATTTGGCTGAAATTTTTAGGAATTTTTTTTAGATTCTTGACTCAGCTTATATACTTCTGAGGTGTAATCTCAAAAATGCAGTAATTTTTGGTATCCGTAGTTTGGATATGTTACACCTAGAGGTCAATACCATGAAAAACTTTGCTGAAAAACACGAATTCATTCTCAATCAAATTACAGATCAATGTTTTCAACAAAGGGACTTGAGTGGATGCGACTTAAGTGGTATCGACTTGAGAGGAGTTGATTTGAGTGGAATTAACTTGATAGGAGCAGATTTGCGTTCTGCAAATCTGAGTCATGCAATCCTCACTGGTGCAAATCTAAGTGGGGCAAATTTAATGCAAGCCAATCTGCAAGAAGCTTATTTATATGAAGTTTCTTTATGTGAAGCTAATTTGAGTTACGCTGATTTAAGTCATGCAAATTTATGTGGAGCTTTTTTATGGCGAGTGAAGTTATGTGGAAGTAAGCTATGGGCAGCTTCTTTGTGTGATGCTGATTTAAGCGAAGCCGACTTAACTGAAGCTAACTTAATTGAAGCATCACTCATTCAAGCTAATTTAGTAAGAGCCAATCTTACAGCTGCAAAGCTTTGTGGAGCAAGCTTACTAGAAGCCAATTTGAATCAAGCTAACTTAACTGCTGCTGACTTGACATGGGCAAATCTCATGGAAGCAAATTTGAATGAAGCAAACCTTTGGGAGGCAAATTTATCGGAGGCAAAACTACAAGGTGCTATTATGCCTGACGGAACTATTCACCAACCTCAAATCTTCTTTTTTTAATTAAGGGAAAGTGGCAATACGGTTCGGTATAGTCATTGTTGATCAGAGAAACCGGGTAACTTCTGCGAGTTTATTCAAGAAACCCGGTAACTTCTGCGAGTGCTTATCCGAATCCTATTGTCCTGACTCCTCTTGTCATCATTGCTGCGGTGGTGGTGAACCTGCAAAAAATGAACTTTTTGTGTCGCAATCTATTTCGGCGATCGTATTTCTGTTTTCTGTTTTATTAACAGTTTGGCTGGAGGTGCTTCCAGATGTTAACACTGGATCAACTCGACAGGATTTTACTAAGTAATATCCACGGGGATTAGAACTAGGACCACCCCAGATACTTAGGAGATCCAGTTTATATCCATTCTTGGCGTTAGATACACGCGGTTCAACACGCCATAAAAATCTTTCGTCATATTCTGCCAACTCTCTTTGTATGACTTGCTTGCCTAAGTTACCCACATTTTGTCCTGCATTGAGTAACCATTGTTCTGCTTCCGACCAAGGTTTGTCACGTATTTGTTCTTCTACTTTTGGGGTAAGTTTATCTAAAATTAAAACGCCGTTTTTTGGAATTTTTTCAGTTGATACTGTTTTAGTAACAAAGGCGCTGCCCTGATAATTGTCTACTATGAGACTGGGATATTCTTTTAACCAATTCTCTGTGACAAAATAGAATTGCAGCCAACAACTAATTACCATACAACTGCCAACTAGAATAATCATTTTTTGGCGGTCTTCTATCTTAGGAATTTGAGTTTTTGCATCTATACCACTTCCTTCAAAAAATTCTGGAATTGCAGTAATGATTGCTGAAATCGTTGGCCAAAGAACAATTGTCCTTGATGTCAAAACATTTTCTCCATAACCAAAAGCAAAAACACTGACTAAAAATCCAGTAATCAGTGCCCCTACAGGCAGATTAGTTCCTGGAACATATAACGGGTTATCCGTCGTATACCAAGCAGTACCAAAAATCAGAAATAACCAACCGCAAAATGCTATTAAGTCCTTGACAAATCCCAGAGATAGAGATGACATTAACCAAGAAAAAATACTTAAATAAATTAATGTTTGCCAAGAGTAGGCTCTCGGCGGAATTAGTATCTTTTTTATCCGTTCATAAACGCTTTCAACAATTCCAAAAAGACCAAATGCGTCCCTTATTATTTGCATATTCTTCTCCTTTAATTAAGAATTAAAAATGATTGTAGTTCATGATTTATAGAGCTTGAACAAAATTACGTATTCACAGAGCGAATAAATAAGATAATTGCGACTAAACTATAGCTGAGTGCATTGGCTATAAGTATAGTAGTCACTATATTTGTATTTTGCCATTTACTCTTAGAAGCAAGACGGGAATTGCGTCGTTGTATAACTTGAGGTTCTGGAGGAGCTTTTTTGAAATCACTTAATGATATTAACAAGACTCTCAAAAGAGCATACTTAACTAAAAAAGTGCTAAAGAAAATGATAAAAGCAGTTAAAATTAATAACGTTTGTATCCCAGGTGTTTGTAAGCGATTGAAAAAAACAAAACTCATTAATTCTGATTTTAAATTGGGTGACAAGACTGGCTCTACAAAGAAAAAGATGACCCAACCAATCACATTAGAAAAGACATTGATAGAGATCGCATAAAAAGCACTCGTCTTTTTGTCAAATTTTAGCCTTGTATTTAAGACATATGCTTCGATAGGAATTGCCACTAGTAAAAATAAAAAATTAAACAAAATTGCACCAATGGGAAAAATTGTAGGAAGTTCAGGAATGTCAAACATAAACAAGTAATCGCTAAAGTGTAACTTAAGAGAGTATAGCCGCAACACTGAGCATGATGGGGGCAACTAAGCCATTCAAAAGATGCCCTACAGGTACCCTAAGCACAATTTGCCGCTTTTGTGCAGGAGGCACAAAATTCGCTCGTTCAATCCGCAAGAAAACAACCTGCTAGCAAGTAGTATAGCCCCTAGCTGTATCAGTTTTTCTGTGTGACAGTTTATCTTATTTCTTCTAGTTTTTTAGCATCTTTTTGTTTATATATCCTCTTGTTGCTTTTCTTCATATATTTCAATACCTTATAGGGTGTCAGATGTGAAGAGTCCTTACACCCTTAGACTGATCTTGTAGAAAACGGGCAACCTTGTTTACTCGTTTTAATAAGATATGGGCGGTTTCGTACGATGAAGCGACAATTCCAGCGTCTAGAACCGCAATCATGCCTAGGTTGCCCGTTTTCTATAATTTTCATCAAACCCCATAACGCTAGTTGCTTGAACCGAACTCTCCGGCTTGGCTTGCCTGCATGAAATCTGATAAAACCTTGGGTAAGATCAAAGACTCCCACGTTAAAGCTTTCAAAAGATGACAAGGAACAGCATTGGTATTCGTACGGCGCAATTGCGCCCCTCACGGCTTACTGGTCAAATTCACGTTTATGATGGTGCAGGTAAAGGCAAGTCACAAGCAGCTTTAGGAGTCGTATTGCGTTCTATAGGGTTGGGGATAAATACTCCCAACAACTCTAACCGTGTTTTGCTGTTGCAGTTTTTAAAAGGACCAGAAAGGGATTACGATGAGGATGGGGCTATAGCAGCCTTGCAACGAGGTTTTCCCCATCTGATTGACCAAGTTCGCACTGGTAGAGCAGAATACTTTGGACCAGAAGAAATTACGCCTTATGACAGGGCTGAAGCGGCGAGAGGTTGGGATGTGGCTAAAGGTGCGATCGCAAGCGGTTTATATTCAGTTGTCGTCTTGGATGAAATTAACCCCGTCCTAGATTTAGGTTTGCTTCCAGTAGATGAAGTGGTACGCACACTAAAATCCAAACCACAGGAATTAGAAATCATTACTACTGGGCGTGCAGCACCGCAACAATTACTTGATATTGCGGATTTACACTCAGAAATGAAACCCCATCTCCACCCAACCGCAAAAGCACAGAGAATACAAGGTATTGAAATTTACACAGGCGCGGGCAAAGGGAAATCGACGAGTGCCTTGGGCAAAGCCTTAAAAGCAATTGGTAGAGGAATTAATCATCCAGGTTCTACTCGGGTATTAATTATGCAGTGGCTCAAAGGTGGCACTGGTTATACTGAAGATGCCGCCATAGCAGCTTTACAGCAGTCATATCCAGAGGTGGTGGATCATCAACGCTGTGGGCGAGATGCGATAGTTTGGCGCAACTCCCGTCAAGAATTGGACTACGTGGAAGCTGAACGCGGTTGGGAAATTGCGAAGACTGCGATCGCCTCCGGATTGTACAAGACGATTATTCTCGATGAGCTTAATCCGACAGTGGATTTGGAACTACTACCGATTGAACCGATTGTTCAAGCTTTACTTCGTAAACCCCGCGATACCGAAATCATTATCACAGGTCGCTGCCAAAATCAACCACCATACTTCGACTTAGCTAGCGTTCACTCTGAAGTATACTGCCACAAGCACTATGCTAATCATGGTGTAGAACTCAAGCAAGGTGTAGATTTTTAAATGAGTCATTAGTCATTAGTCATTAGTCATTAGTCAAAATGGCTTGACTATTGACTCATTCCCAATAAACAATTATCTGTTTTGTGAATATGGATAACAATACACTGGACTTAATTACAGCAGGATTGGCGATCGCTATTATCTTAGGTGGCTTCCTGATGATGTTTACTACGATTCTGACCACCAAACGCAAGTGAGCTAAGCCAAGTGGACAAACATTTTTCTTATAAAATGTGCAAGAAGCGCCGATATGCAAAATGTGTGAGTGTGACGAATGTCAAATATTGTTAAGCGCCAATCACGTCAGCGAAAACAAAAGCGAAAGCCCATCGGTTTGCTTGTGGTCATCCTGGCTTGGAGTCTAGCTATGGGATGGCTGTTAGCTTTGGCAACTCATGCCAATGGTGCTACTCCTACCTCAGAGGTAGGTACTGTTGATGTCGTACCAGCACAATATCAACTAGGACAACAATTATACATAGAAAACTGCTCCACTTGTCACATAGCCATACCACCAGCGGTTTTGCCTACCCAAACTTGGAAAAATCTTTTGGAAGATACACAACATTACGGCGTACAGTTAAAGCCTTTGGTCGATCCGCCACGTATTTTAGTATGGAAGTATCTCGCAACTTTTTCCCGTCTTCAACTCCAAGACGAGCAAACACCATATCGCGTCAATAACTCCCGGTATTTCAAAGCTTTGCATCCTAAAGTCAAGCTACCCAACCCCGTGCAAATTGGCAGCTGTGTCACCTGTCATCCCAGTGCTGTTGACTTTAACTTTCGTCGTCTGACTCCGGAGTGGGAGAACTCCCAGTAAACTTTTAACTAGCGGTGACGACAACCTGCTGCGGGAGGGTTTCCCGACAGCCAGGCGACTGGCGTTAGCCGTAAGGCGTGCGCTTTGCGCATACCCGGAGGGTTTCTTGCGCTAGCAACGCCCTTTAAGAAACACTATCCCCCTTCTATTTTATTCCCTGTTCCCTGTTCCCTGTTCCCTGTTCCCTGTTCCCTGTTCCCTGTTCC
>NZ_QMEB01000010.1:0-24390 GCF_012912135.1 Brasilonema bromeliae SPC951
ATACGCCGCAAAAATACAAGGGTTGTCCATCCTTGTCGAGGGTTTGCCCAACCCTCTCCTTAATAAGGAGAGGGGATGGGGGTGAGGTTTTTCGTTTTTTATAAGTCTATGACGCACCTAAGGCATAGACTAACACAACGCGGCTGTTGCACACTCGGGGGAACCCTTTGTAGTCGCCACAACACTGTTGATCCCCATTGATGTATATCTTAAGGGGGATTTTCATCGTGTTTATGGTTAATATAAGGTTATGAATACATCGGTTTTTACCGTATATTCAGTCCATTTTTGAAAGTTGTAGTTGAGAAGTGCCATTGCCCCTAAAATCGGAGATAAAGTGCTGATTCTACGTCCAGCATATGTGGCTGGACGAGTTGGAAAAGTCTTTGCCAAAGAAGTTTTATCAGGCGATTATCCTAGTGAACGCTGGCTCATTCGGGTGGATTCAGAAGACATTGTCGTGTCTTTGAACTCAAAAGAGTTTGAGGTCGTCAACGATGATTTTGAGATATCTTAGGTGATGTCTGATGATGATTCGTTGCCAATTCCCAATTCTTTTCTGCTGCGTTTGAGCTGTTTCCAAAGTGCCTTGATATTTTCATAAGCTTCGTGTGGTGCTAGTTTCCCTGAGGTTTCTAAACAAGTGATGTAGCTAACCTTCTGAGAAAATTCTTGGAGATTGGCGTTAAACACTAAGTTTTCTGGCTTGATTTGACCGTAGTAGCGAGCGCGAGGGTAGAGAAGTTTTTCTTTGTCTCTTTGATGAGAGTGTTCCATGAGTGTACTTCCTATTTATAATTTACTTTAATACCATTTAATCTAAATTTAATTAAAGTAACTTTTATAAAAATTTAGCTTACAAATGCTTACGTATATTTTTCCTAAACCTCCACAATACCAACTAAGTGAGTAAAAAGCAAAAATGAGAGCTTGTTGTTTTGATTCATCTATGCGCTAGACTGATCTACTCTTCATAAGTTTTTTCAACAATTCCATCAAAGATTCGTTTTTTAACCTAAACTTAAGATTAAAATACGAAAATTCGAGAGAATAACCGTACTTAACTAAGGTTCTTAAAACTATAACATGGCAGCATCAAACACAATCTAGCGATTTGGGAGAGCTTGTTTCCACTCAAGACGCTGGTCGATGCTTGGGTATCTGTTCTAGCTTCTTGGTGGGTGTGCAATGAGTGATATGTTTTTCAGTCCAAACGATTGGCAGAGTGTAGTTTTCCGGCTAACCATAGCTCTACTCATTGGTGTTGTGATTGGTATGAACCGTGAGCGAGCTGGTAGACCTGCTGATTCGTCTGGTAGTTCCTGATGTGCTTTTGATTGCCTCAGGTGGATGATATGATGTATTACATATCGTAAAAGCGCTAACACTGCGAGCAGACATTGCTGAGTTAGTGATGCCTTTTTTGCAAGCGGCTTCCCAAAGAGAAGCCGCTGTTTACGCTTTAGCTAAAGTGTTATTTGCCGAAATCATCACGGTGCTATTTTGTACTGGTAACGCTACACTAGAACAACTGAAGTGTTCAAAAAGTTTACGACAAATAAAAGGTAAGAATTCAGCACTCAGAAGTCAGAAGCCAGAATTTATAAGGAGTCTATTATTGGTATATTCATTTCCTCAAATGTTCTCCTGATTCTTTAACTATTCTGACTCCTGAATTCTGGCTCCTGAATTCTTACAATAAAAGAAAAATAAAAACCCTTAGTTTTTAGGTTATTGGGTAGTAAGAGTGAGGAATTAAGTGGAAATATTAAGAAGATACGAAGTGATTAGTCCTCAGTCTAATGACTAATGGCTAATGACTAACAATTAATGACTAATGACTGATAAAAAATATGCGTAATTTTCTCAAACAAACTTTTGCCAGCCTACTCGGAAGCCTATTGGGACTGTTCATTTTCTGCGGTGTGGGAACGACTGGACTGTTGTTTCTACTGTTTGCAGCAGCCTCATCCAAAGATGTCGGTCCTGTTGTGAAAGATAAATCAGTGCTGGTTTTTGATTTGTCTACAAACATCACTGATGGTCAGCCAAGTTCTAGTGAATTGCTTCAAAATGCATTATCAGGTGACGATAACAAAAGAATCTCACTCCACACAGTTCTGGAGGCTTTGGACAAAGCACGGCGTGACAAACGAATTGTTGGTATATACTTGGATGCAACTGACGCCACAGAAGGTAGAGTCACAGGCTTTGCCACCCTCAAGGAAGTCCGTCAGGCGTTGGAAAAGTGCCGTGCTGCTGGGAAGAAGATTATAGCATATGGGATGGATTGGGGGGAAAAAGAATATTACTTAAGTTCTGTGGCTGATAGCATTGTGGTTAACCCCTTAGGAGGAATGGAAATCAATGGTTTGAGCACTCAGCCAATGTTCTATGCTGGGGCTTTGGAGAAGTATGGTGTTGGTGTTCAGATTGTACGGGTAGGTAAGTTCAAAGGAGCAGTTGAACCATTTATACTCACAAAGCTGAGTCCAGAAAACCGCGCACAAACTCAGGAATTGTTGAATGATGTTTGGGGAGAGTGGCGTGCTACGGTAGGAGCAAGTCGCAAAATAAAACCGCAACAGTTGCAGGCGATCGCAGATAATCAAGCTTTGTTGTTAGCAGATCAAGCCAAAGCGAATCGCTTAGTTGATAAAGTAGGATATTTTGATCAGGTGGTTGCGGATCTTAAGCAGTTGACCAACAGCGATAAGGAAGATAAGACATTCGCTCAAATCAGCCTCAAAGATTATGCCGGAGTTGCTGGAAAGTCTTTAGCTGTTGAACGCAACTCGAAAAATAAAATTGCGGTGGTTTATGCTGAGGGAGAGATTGTCGATGGACAGGGAGATGATGGAGATGTGGGGGGCGATCGCTTTGCCAAAATTTTCCGTCGGTTACGCCAGGATGAAGACGTCAAAGCTGTGATCCTGCGGATAAACAGTCCAGGTGGTAGCGTTTCTGGTTCTGAAGTAATACAAAGGGAAGTACGGCTGACTGGTGAAAAAAAACCCGTTATCGTGTCGATGGGTAATGTCGCCGCTTCTGGTGGCTACTGGATTGCTACAGATTCTAAACGCATTTTTGCTGAACCTAACACAATTACAGGTTCGATAGGCGTGTTTGGACAAATTCTTAATTTCCAAAAACTGGCAAATGACAATGGTGTGACCTGGGATGCAGTGAAAACTGCCCGCTATGCTGATACTCAAACTGTTGCTCGCCCTAAATCTCCCGAGGAATTGGCAATATACCAGCGTAGTGTTAATCGAATTTACGATACGTTTCTTAACAAAGTCGCCCAAGGTCGCAAACTTCCCAAGCAAAAAGTCGCTGAAATTGCTCAAGGACGAGTTTGGTCTGGTGCAGCAGCAAAGAAAATAGGTTTGGTGGATGACATTGGTGGTTTGGATGCTGCTGTTAAATACGCAGCTACTGCCGCAAATCTGGGAGATAATTGGCAATTACAAGAATATCCCAAAGGAGGCAATCTCAGAGAACGCTTTTTTGGACAGGTGAGTGAACAAGCACGAACTGTTTTAGGCGTGGATAAAGTGCAACTCAAAGCACCAGATCCGTTGATGAGCGAATTCCAAAAACTGCAACAGGAATTAGCAATTCTGCGGAAGATGAACGATCCACAGGGTATCTATGCTCGCTTACCCTTTAACTTGAAGATTGAGTGATATAGCAGGGAATAGGGAACTCTGAACAGTGAACAGTGAACAGTAAACAGTGAACAGTAAACAGTGAAAACTGATAACTGATAACTGACGACTGGTAACTGGTAACTGGTAACTGGTAACTGGTAACTGATAACTGGCAACTCCTCTCCCTCACTCCCTGACTTTCTCACTTTCCCATCTCCCGACCTCCTCATCTGTGCAAAAAGAGTTAACATCTGAGCTGGTGACAAGAACAGTATGGACGTGTAAAGTAGTTATGGACTACTTACCATTCATGAGATTTTATGCAACTGCCTAAGGACATAAAAACCAAACGTCTTTTGCTTCTTGTCGTTTCCTGTAGTTTGGCTGGTGTGATTGTCGGAGGTACCGCAAATTGGGCAGAGAGCAATTCCTGTTTGCAAGCCAGCACAGTTACGAATGAATGTCTAACCCAGGATCAAACGACCAAAACTATCGAGGGAATGAGCACTGGTTTGATAGTTGGGGCTGGGGCAGCTTTTGGTGCAGCATGGCAACATCGGCATGAAGATTGAAAGAGTTTGCTGATTTATGGTCTCGTAGCTAGCTGCCTTTAAGCGCAGTTGCAAACCCATTACTTATACTTAACTGAATCAGGAAACAGATTTAAACTTAAAATAATAGCGATGAATAAACCCGGTTTTTTGGAGAAGCCGGGTTTTTGGGCGTTGAACATATTTACATTGACATACTTATTCACTTCACAAAAATTTATGGAAAAGGCTTCTAATTTATTAGTTAAACTTTCACGTCGTTTATTTCACAACTTAGATGAACAAGAGATATTTGTTGAAACTTTAATTCATCCCAAACCTTTTCATCCCTGTATTCTTTGGTGTCAAGAAAAGCCTAAAAATTCTCCCTTTTCTGTAGAAACACCGACAGTTTGGCAACCACAATTCATAGACCGTTTATCACTTGGAGAAAGACCAGGTCAACATCCCCTACATGAACAAGGATATTTTTATTGTCTAGATTTTTCTTCTGTGTTCGCAGCTTCCATTTTGTTAACAATTCCTAGCCCTGTTAAATTAGTTTTTGATATGTGTGCTGCGCCAGGAGGCAAGAGTATCTTTGCTTGGAAAAGTTTACAACCTGAATTGTTAATCAGTAACGAAGTCATTGGCAAACGCTTGGGAATGTTAATTTCTAACTTAAAACGTTGTCAGATTAACTCCTCTGTCGTAGTTAGTAAAGATTCTAGTTTGTTTGCTGAAAGAATACCTTTTTCTAGTCATTTAGTTATAGTGGACGCCCCTTGTACCGGACAATCTTTACTTGCTAAAGGGGAAAAAGCACCTGGATGTTTTCATCCAACTGCTATTAATAAAAGTGCCAATCGGCAAAAAAGAATTCTAGCAAATTCTGCTCAAATAGTTGCACCGCAAGGGTATCTCGCTTACATGACTTGCACTTATTCTCCAGAGGAGAATGAGGAGGTTTGTGAATGGTTTTTAAAAAGATTCCCTCAGTTTCAGGCAGTTGAGATTAATCATTTACAAGGTTATCAGTCGCATTTAACTTCTGTGCCTTCTTATCGGATGTTTCCTCAAGATAGGTTGGGTGCAGGTGCGTTTACAGTTCTGTTTAAAAATACTGAAGAGGGTGAGATAAAGGAGATATATGTCGAGACTTTATCAGCAGTTTGGATGAATATAGCAATAAGATCCCGAACTTCGTAAAAGTTGTCGGGGATCTGTGGCTTTCAATTCTCACAAATCAAATAGGAAAGGCAATAGCATATTTATGCTAGCCTGTCTAGGCTCGTCAGTTGTACTGTTGATTAACCTCCTCATTAGTGGATACCGAATCTTTTGTCGTGATATCTGCAATAAATTTTCTTTTGGTTTTATGTAAAACTAAATATTGTGAGAACTTTACCAGGTAGATAAGTTGTTTACCAATCAAGCTGGTGAGAGTTAAGTGAAATCCGTGCATCAGGCACTGACGAAATGGCTCAGATACAACATTTTCAGAACATATAGCCGCATTCTCAGCTAATTTTAAGTCATTTATCAGCGCTAGTTCACGAACAGAAATCATTCTAGTAAACAGGGTATGTCATCATTTCATAACTCGATGACAGAGTTCTTTAGCAACTCAACAACAGCAACACTGGAACACATTCATCACACGATACAACACAAATTTTAGCAATTATGGCAACTTCAAACAGCAACTCACAAATCAACAAAACTGAGCAAGAATGGCGTGAAGAGTTGACACAGGAACAGTTTTGTGTATTGCGTCAACATGCTACAGAACGTCCTCACACCAGCCCACTCAATAAGCAGTATGCTGAAGGCACTTATGTGTGTGCTGCGTGTGGTCAGCCACTGTTTACATCTGGAACTAAATTTGACAGCGGTACTGGCTGGCCTAGCTTTTTTAACCCAATTGAGACTGCAATTGGCACATCTGTAGATAAGTCGTTGTTTATGACCAGAGTTGAAGTGCATTGCAATAACTGTGGTGGACATTTGGGTCATGTGTTTGACGATGGTCCCGCACCCACTGGTAAACGCTACTGCATTAACGGTGTTGCTCTAAAGTTTATCCCACAAGAGTAATATACCTCACCCGCCTCCGGCACCCTCTCCTTATTAAGGAGAGGGTTAGCGTCAGATAAAGCAGGAATCATAACTTTACCTTGCACATCATGCTCCCTTTGGGTTACATCCATTGGGAGCATCGCCATTGATGACATTTCCTAGTTCTTTTCCTGGCATTATTTTACCAATCTTCTTGGTAATTGTGGGGTAATCTTGGTACGATTCTACCAACCGCAATTTCATTAAAAGAAGATCTCTGTAAGTCCAGCTGTGTTATGAAAAGAAGACAATTTTTTCCCTTTATCAGCATAGTCATTGCTAGCTTGCTTTTGGCACTTAGTTTGCGATTGTTTGATCCATCTGCTGTGGTAGCACAATCCAAGGTTGACCTCCTCGTATCTGCAGCCGCCAGTCTTAAAGATGCGATGGAGGAAATCAAGACTACATACCAACAAAGTAAACCAAATATCAACCTGAGTTACAACTTTGGTGCTTCCGGTGCTTTACAGCAACAGATAGAGCAAGGTGCACCCGCAGATGTCTTTATCTCAGCTGGGAAAAAGCAAATGGATGCCTTGGAACAAAAGGGGTTATTAGTTCAAGGAACCCGTACTAACTTGGCAAACAATAGTCTAGTTTTGGTTGTGCCTAGTAACTCTACAGCTGTCACCAGCTTTAACACTCTCACAGATGCCAAAGTGAAGAAAATTGCGATCGGCGAACCCAGAAGTGTTCCTGCAGGTCAATACGGTGAGCAAGTTCTGGAGAAATTGAACCTTTTGCAGCAAGTCAAACCCAAACTTGTTTACGCCAACAACGTGCGTCAAGTGCTGGCATCTGTGGAAAGCGGTAACGCTGATGCTGGTCTTGTTTATGCAACGGATGCCAAAATCTCTAATAAGGTAAAAGTGGCAGTTGTCGCTGATGACAAGTCCCACTCCCCGATTGTTTATCCAATGGCAGTGCTCAAAAGCAGTAAGAATGTTGATGCTGCCAAGGAATTCGTCCAGTTTTTAACCAGCGAGCCAGCTCAGACTGTACTCAAGAAATATGGATTTATCGTCCAACCTGCAAAAGTACCTGCAATGAGCCGTTAAACCCTGGAGTTTAGTTATTTGGTTTTAAAAACGTAAGAATTCAGCACTTGTTGAGTCAGAAGTGAGCCAGCGCGGACGCCACATGCCTAGGGAGGGAAACCCTCCTCATGCGCAGTGGCTCGTCTTGGGGAGGACAGTGCCGGGGGTAGTCTCCGAGGTCTTGGGGGTTTCCAACGCCAGATACCAAGTGAGGGAGACCCTCATCAAGTACTGGCTCCCCATGTTAGCGGAGCGACGAGCCGTAGGCTGCGACTGCCGAAAGGGTCTCCCGACTTGAGACATCTGGCGTGGGCTTGAACCTTCAAAGGCTGGATAATAGGGGTGCACCACCAGGAAGATCGCACGTTATACCCTTTCACAAAAATCCTGATACATTTGACTCCCCCTACTCCCCCTACTTCCCCTACTTCCCCACTTGCCCACCATGTTCTAACTTTAAAGTGAAACGGTATTACCCCTACACCCTTACACCCCTAGACCCCTACACCCTTAGTTTTAGTCAAGCTTCTGATAATCGATCTTGACAATGGCGACATATAATAGTAGGTGCGTCAACGAGTACATACTCAGCTAATAGTTTCTGCGCTCCTTCATTATGTTGCCTAAACCCAAAAAGCATTGGACACCCTCACATTGGGCAAGTTGGAAGCCCTTTGGTATTGGCGAGCAATATCCAAATAACTACTGGGAAGTTTTTCGTGCCATTTGGCTATCTCGTCACAAGTTGCCTTATGCGTGGAACATCCTGAATAAGGGTGTTTGTGATGGTTGCGCTTTGGGGACAACCGGGATGAAAGATTGGACAGTAGATGGAATTCATGTCTGCAATGTCCGATTGCGGCTTTTGCAGATGAACACAATGCCAGCTTTTGACCCTGCAATTTTGGCGGATGTCTCTGCGTTGCAGACAAAAAAGAGTGCTGAACTACGCGAGTTGGGACGGCTTCCTTACCCAATGATCCGCCAGAGTGCAGAAAAAGGCTTTCGCCGAGTCAACTGGGATGAGGCATTGGAAGCGATCGCCAGTCGCATTCGCGCCACGACGCCAGACCGCTTAAGCTTTTATATTACCAGCAGAGGCACCGTCAACGAAACATACTACGCTACTCAAAAAGCTGTGCGGGCGATGGGAACCAACAACATTGACAACGCCGCCCGTATCTGTCATTCTCCTAGTACCGCTGGTCTCAAAAGTGCAATCGGTGCTGCTGCAACCACCTGCTCTTACAAAGACTGGATTGGCACAGATTTATTAGTTTTCATTGGCTCAAACGTAGCAAACAATCAACCTGTCACCGTTAAGTATCTGCACAATGCCAAGAAGGCAGGTACAAGAATAGTCGTGATTAATACCTATCGCGAGCCAGGGATGGAGCGATACTGGGTTCCCTCAATTCCAGAAAGTGCTTTGTTTGGTACTAAGTTTGCTGAAGATTTCTTTTTGGTAAACATGGGCGGGGACATGGCATTTTTGAATGGGACAATCAAGCATATGATTGCCAACGGTTGGGTAGACGATTCGTTTATCAACCGCTACACTGCTGGATTTGATGAGCTTAAAGCTTTCCTTGAAACTCAATCTTGGGAAGAGTTAGAGCGGCTTTCAGGAGCGAAACGCGATGAAATGTATGCTTTTGCCAAAATGGTTGGAGAAGCAAATAAAGCTGTCTTTGTCTGGAGTATGGGTATTACCCAGCATGAGTGTGGCGAAGACAACGTGCGAGCTATTATTAACTTGGCTCTTACCAAAGGTTTTGTTGGTCGGGAAGGTTGCGGTTTGATGCCCATTCGCGGTCACTCTGGGGTACAAGGTGGTGCAGAAATGGGATGTTACGCGACAGTCTTTCCAGGTGGTAAGCCTATTATCCCAGAAAATGCTGCTCAGTTGAGCAAACTCTGGGGCTTTGATGTGCCAGTCACAAAAGGTTTGATTGCTCCAGAAATGATTCATGCAGCATCTGAGGGACAGTTAGACGTGTTGTTCTCTGTAGGTGGGAATTTCTTGGAGGTTTTGCCGGAACCTGATTATGTAGAAGATGCCCTCAAACGGGTTCCAATGCGAGTACACATGGATATTGTTCTTTCTAGCCAAATGCTTGTGGAACCAACAGATACTGTGGTGCTGTTACCTGCAACAACTCGCTACGAAATACCAGGGGGAGTCACAGAAACCAGCACTGAACGCCGAGTCATTTTCAGCCCAGAAATTCTTGGTCCCCGTATTGGAGAGGCGCGTCCAGAGTGGGAAGTGTTTATGGAATTGGCAAGGCGGGTGCATCCTGAGTTGGCAGACAAGTTGACTTTTGTTGATACTGCTGCTATGCGTCAAGAAATTGCCCAAGTTGTCCTGCAATACGCTGGAATTCAACACCTCAAGGAAGCAGGCGACCAGTTTCAGTATAGTGGTTCACATCTGTGCTTTGGCTGGAATTTTCCAACTGCGGATGGTAAAGCTCATTTTGCGGTGGTGTCTCGTGGAGAGCGAGAATTACCAGAAGGTTGCTTCCTAGTAGCTACGCGTCGAGGTAAGCAGTTTAATTCTATGGTACAAGAGCGTAAGGATGCGATTACAGGGGCAGTACGCGAGGCGGTTTTGATCAATGAGGTAGATGCCAAACACTTTGGATTGAATGATGGTGATGTAGTTATTCTGACAAACGAGCTTGGTAATTTAAAAGGAAAAGTGTACACAGCACCCATAAAACCAGGAAATTTGCAGGTACATTGGCCCGAGGGGAATGTGTTGCTGGATAAAAGTAAGCGATCGCGCGAAGGAGTGCCAGACTATAATGCTGTGGTGCGGTTGGAAAAGATTTAAGGTTATTTGGAACCACAGATGCACCAGCGTTGGACGCAGACACTCGGCGGGTTTCCTGATGAAGTTTGTAGTTGAATAACTCGGCGAAGCGCCGAGTGACCCCCTCCACAACGTAATTTCATACTTAACTAATTAATAAGTCGCAGTTCAATTTTGGACAGTTTGTTTCCAAGGGTAATAGATAGGTTGTAGCACGTGGCGTGCAGATAAAAATCGTCACATCAACAATTTTTATCACCATCAGCGTCGGAGATGATAATTTGCTAAATGTGAGCGGCAAAATCGACCTCTATCCGAGTCATTGCAATAGTTGGAGCCACAATCAACGTCGTGGAAAGGTGGGAAGAATGAATTAGATTTTGCTAAAAAATTTATGTTAGACTATGCCCACAGAGGTTAGACATTACTTTCACTCGTGACTTAACCCTCTTCAGGTTTGCTTCTACCACAAAATGCAGCAGAATTATTATTCTTGCTGATTTCATGCGAACAAATCTTTAAGAGGACAGATTCATGGAATCAAAAGACACGACATTCGAGCAGCAGGTATTTGAACTAACGAACCAAGAACGAACCAAGGCTGGTCTTCAACCATTGCAAACAAATGCCGAGTTGAACTATACTGCCGATAAATATGCACAAACGATGTCAGAAAATCGTTTCTTTAGTCATACTGGACAGGATGGCTCTCAACCTTGGGATCGAGCTAAAGCAGTTGGCTATGAAGCTCAAACAATGGGGGAGAATATAGCTGCGGGTCAAAAAACACCTGGAGAGGTTGTTCAAGCTTGGATGAACAGCCCTGGACACCGAGCTAATATCCTTAGATCCCAATATAAAGATCTTGGCGTTGGTTTTGAGAAGAACTATTGGGTTCAAAACTTTGGTAGCGGTGATACGAACCCCGCTAGCTATATACCAGGCTCTGAATCTAACACACAGATACCATCCAACCCCACCCCTCCCTCGGAACCAGTCTCCACGCCAACTCCACCGGGAGCTACTTCCAATCCTACCACTCCCTCGGAACCAGTCTCCACGCCTACCCTTCCCTCGGAACCTGTTTCCACGCCAACTCCACCTGAATCTACTTCCAATCAAGGTGGTAGTCCTAACTCGAATCAGACTATCCCTAAGCCTCCGATATCTTCTGACTCTTTTGAGCCTACAGCGTACGAGCAGTATATGCTCGAATTGATTAACCGAGCTCGCGCTAATCCTCAGGCTGAGGAACAACGTCAAAATATTCCTCTGACACAGGGACTCAGTCCACAAAGTATTTCTTACGAAGCGAAGCAGCCTCTAGCTTGGAATACCACGCTGTCTAAAGCGGCACAAGACCATAACAAGTGGCAAGAGCAAACTGGTACAATCTCTCACTATGGTGACGGTGGCTCGCCTTGGGAAAGGGCTTATAAAGCTGGCTATGATATGACGGCTCCTCAGAGTTCGCAGGCGAACGAAAACCTCGCTATGGGAGGTGGGTCTACACCCAAAAGTGCAACTCAGTACGCTGAAGAAAGACATAATAGCTTGTACGGAAGCGGTGGACATCGTGCCAACTTCTTCAACTCAGACTGGAAAGAGGCTGGTATCGATTTCTTAGGTCAGCAAGCTAGTGATGGCCAAAACTTGACAAAATCATCAGTCGTTGAGTTTTTTGGAAAACCTGCATCAGACAATACCTTCTTAACTGGGGTAGCTTATAACGACCTAGTTAAGGATGATGACTTCTACACTCCTGGAGAGGGGTTAGGAGGCATTAAGGTCGAGGCAGTTCGTCAGTCAGACAACAAATTGTTCACAACTCAAACCTCCAGTTCAGGTGGTTATCAAATGGCACTTGAACCTGGAGATTATAAAGTTACCTTTTCAGAGGGTAAACTCAACGAGGCAATCACAAATACAGCAAAGATTGACTCGAAAAATGTCAAGCTTGACTTGGTCAGTGACAAATTGGTGAACGGCATTTATCATTCAAGCGACTCCCTTACCGGAGGAGATCCTAGTGACATACTTACAGGTCAACAAAGTGATGGCATGGGCTACGACAGGCTTGAAGCCGATCCTGGATATCCTACTTTTGTAGCTAGTCAGGGTGAAAACGTTGACTTGATCAAAAATTTAGTAACCAATGTTGGAAACACTGAGCCATTGCCAGGGCTTGGGATGGACAAGTGTTTGCCAATTGAAAATGGGATGTTTAATCATACTAAGAGTTTGATTGCAGCACCAGGAAACACAATACCAACTCCAAGCTTAGTGTAAGCAGCATCATGGGTTAGTATTTGTCTTAAGTTAGTTCAACTCGTGGTTGCGCTACGCGCAACCACACATTTTTTCATGAGCGATCACGGGCGATTGCCCAAAGGGCAGACGCGACGAGCGCGTATCGCACCACTGGGTAAGTCTGAATCACCCAGACGTTTATAACCCGCAACTTGGATTAGTGAGCTGATGGCAAATCTGCTGTAGGTTTTCGTTTACCCAACAGCAAGAGGAGGGGTAATGTTACCAAAAACGCGACTCCAACAATCCAAAAGATATCTTCAAATGACAAAATCTGAGCTTGGGTATCAATCGTTTGATTTATGATTTGGAGTGCTTGTTGATGTGCTGTTGCTGCATCCTCTCCACGATTTTGTAAAGCGCTTTCCAGCATTGATAGACGTTGATTGGTCGCATCATCGTAGGGGGTGACATGCTCAACCAGAATTTTTCGATGGAATGCTTGCCGTTGCGCTAGCAATGTTGTCAGCACCGCAATTCCAATACTTCCACCCAACTGGCGGGTGAGGTTATAAAACCCTGAACCGGCAGAGATGTCTTGCTTGGGTAAAGGACCAAGGGCTGCTAAACTCAAAGGTAGAAACATCATTACTGTGCCGACACCCCGCCAAAGTAGGGGATAAAACAAGTCATCGCTACTTGTATCTGGGTTAATGCCTGCAAGCTGAAACATGACTAAGCTGGTGAGAATGCCTCCACCAGCAATAATTGCACGGGGATCGATTTTACTTGTGATTTGTCCAAGCATCAGCATAGTTACGGCAGATGCTAACGCACCAGGAAACAGCAGCATCCCGGTTTGAGTTGCCGTGTAATGCAGTACGCTTTGAGCAAAGATGGGCACTGCAAATAAAGCACCATAAAGTCCCATTCCTAGCACAGCAGAATAGAGACTTCCAGCAGCAAGCGAACGGTGTCGCAGGACTCGCAGATTTACTGCAGGACTATCAGTAGTCAACTCGTGCCAAATGAACAGCACTAGCCCAATCACACTAACAATTGCCAGTGTGGTAATAAAACCAGATTCAAACCAATCTTCCTTTTCTCCCTCCTCTAGGAAGGCTTGCAGACAACCGAGTGCGATCGCCCTTTGGGCGGCTCCCTGCTGGAGCATCGCCAACAATCCAATCCCCAACCAATCCACTTTATTGCTGATTGGTTTGTGGTTTTTGTCATCGCCTGGCAAGAACGTTAAAGCCATCACCACAGCGAGAATACCAAACGGCAGGTTAATGAAGAAAATCCACCGCCATCCTAAATTATCGGTCAAGAAACCTCCCAGTGTAGGACCAATCGCTGGACCTGCAATCACACCAACCCCAAAGATTGCTTGTGCTAACCCCTGTTGACTGGGTGGAAATGTCTCAAACAAAATTGCTTGTGCCTTTGCCAATAATCCACCCCCACAAAGTCCCTGCAAAATCCGCGAAATAATCAGCATGGGGAGATTCACAGCAAATCCACATAGAATAGAGGAGATAGTAAAGCCAATTAGAGAAAAGATAAAGTAAGTCTTGCGCCCAAAATAGTCGCCTAGCCAAGCAGTCAACGGAATCAAAATCACGTTGGCGAGTGCATAGCCTGTCACAACCCAACCAATTTCGGTGATAGTTGCTCCCAAGCTGCTTTGCATGTCTGTCAAAGCAACATTGACGATGCTTGTATCAATGACTTCCAATATAGCACCGAGGGACGCTGTGATGGCGATCGCCCACTTCAGCCACCCCGGTTCAGCCTTGTCAGATGCTTTATGTCGAGTTTGAGTGCGAGCCATAGATAATGATGAAACCTGAAAAATTAAATTTAAAAATGAAATTCAAAAATTAAATAACAGCTGTACTGATACCTCGCACAAAAATATCAACGCAAGATTCGAGGTAGTCTTGTTTGGTGTAGCTTAATGAAGTAGATGGCGCATTGCGCCGTAACATTCCTGCAAGCAGCATCCCTGTAAACATATCAATAGCCACTGCTGGATTCACATCTGTTCGCACTGTTCCTTTTTCCTGACCATTTTGCAGATAAGCTATAAGCTTTTCCTTGACCGGCTTGGTAGCTTCTTGCATCACGCGTCGCGCTGCTTCTGGATGTCGTTTGGCTTCCCCAATGAAAGTGCGGATTAAGTCTTCTGTTGCTTCCAGCATGGTGTTGTAAAGCTGGGCGAAATGTCTTAAATCCGTCCACAAGTCATTAGTCCATTCCTCTGGTTGGGAAAGGGTTTCTGTCTGAAGTGCCAGCGCATTCTCAATAACTGCACCCAACAGTTGCTCTTTACTGGCAAAGTGACGAAATAAAGTGACTTCGTTAACGCCTGCAACACGAGCAATTTCACGGGTTGTCGCGCCATGTAATCCTTGCTGAGCAAAAACTTGCATGGCAGCTTGAATTATCCGGGTACGCGTAAGGGCGACAGAACGAGCAGTTTTGTTCATCATTTTGTATGCAAGTGCTTACTTACATTATAGTGATACTTGGTTTAAAGTGGGTTGGCGAAGAGAGAGGCTTGTGAGGCTTGTCGCCAGATATGGCGTTTTTCAGGCTATATTTAAATGACGGCAAGTTGCAGTTTTATCAGTTACCAGTTACCAGTTACCAGTTATCAGTGAGCCAGCGCTTGATGAGTGTTTCCCGACAGAGGCGACTGGCGAACCCGAAGGGTTACCAAGTTAAGGGGGGTTAAGAAATCGCTGACTCTGTTCACTGTTCACTGTTTGAAAGGTAGAGGAAATAAACTTGTCCTGAAAATCATGGAAGTACAACCAAGGGAGATTAGGAATTACCTCACAGATGACGGGAGAAATACTTTTTCGGAGTGGTTTGATTCTCTGCGAGATAGAAGAGCAAAAGCTAAAATCAGAGCAAGGCTTGACCGAGTGGAACAGGGTAATTTAGGCGATTATAAGTCAGTTGGAGATGGAGTTTTTGAACTGAGAATAGATTATGGTTCTGGCTACCGGATATACTTTGGGCAAGAAGGGTTAACAATTATTATTCTTTTGTGTCGTGGTGATAAAAGCACTCAATAAAAAGACATTCCCAGAGCGAAGGAATATTTGGAAGACTATAGGAGTAGAGATGATGCCTAGAAGTACAAGCTATCACGAAAAACTGATTTGGGACCTCAAAGATCCATTAGAAGCAGCAGCTTATATTGAAGTTGTTTTAGAAGAAGGCGAGCCGAAAATGTTAGGTAAGGCGCTGAAAAATGTGATTGAGGCACAAGGTGGAGTTGATAAACTTTATCCAGAAGTTAAGCAATTTTACGACAAACTTGACCAGATGTTATCCGAGAAAGGAGAAATTGAATTTTCTTGTCTAAGTGCCTTGCTGGATGCATTGGGATTGCAGTTGGCAGTAACAGTTAAGTCAAGGTGAGAATATTTTGGACTTTCTTCGCATTCACTTGTATCCACTCCGATGCAACTTGTCTGACTGCTGGGTTTGTTGCGGATCTTCCAGCCAACCATAAAGCCCCAAGAACGCATCGCGCTGCTATGAATAACGGGAGTTGCTGTTCAATTTCGAGACTCAGTTCTCTGTGCGATCGATATCCTTCAAGTAAGTTTGTTTTGATCACAAGATAATCAGACGTTGCCCAGTATATTGCTAAAGGTACGGCAAGATCATAAACATAATATCCCCAGCCCAAGTCATCAAATCGATGGGGATAATGGAGTGTCCATCATAGAGAGCATTACCAAGATGTAAGTCTCCATGAATCAGACCGAAGACGTTGGGATTTTGTCCAATCGTTGCTTCAATGTCCAACAGCCGATTATGGATTGCTTGAAAGTCATTGGCTGTTTCGCTGTCTAAATAACTATAGCCGAATGGTGCGTATCCTAAGGCTCCATTTGCACTGGTAAGCCCATTTGCATCAAGTGCTGGTCGTTTGAAATCCCTTGGTTTTTGCCATTCTGAGAGTTTATTGTGAATGTGGGCTATAAGCTGCCCAAGCTTTACGAATACATTTAAGTCACTATTATGAGAACCTATTGGTGGGTAATCAATCCATGAAAGTATTGAAACTGGCTTCGAGCTTCCGGAAGCAGTGCCAATCGATACAAAGTTACCCGAACGGTTTCGGATGGGTTTTTGATATGTATAATCATTGTAACTGCGAAGGTATTCGATGATTTTTGCTTCGCACTCAATGTCTTGTATGGTACAGTAGACTCCCCTATGCACACGAAGCAAGAAATTCCCCTTATTGGTAGATAATTTGAACGTGGTGTTTTCCCAGTGACGTAGCAGTTCGAGTTTGACTAAATCGAACTCATATTGATGGATTGCTAAATGAGCAATTTCAGAACTCAGGGTAATTTGCTTTTCTGTTGAATCAGGCGTCATAGTGAAATTTTAACGCTGCTAGGTTTAAATACACTTAACTCATCACTAATGACCAATGATTAAACATCCTGGAAGCAAGACCAAAACCACAACCTGGGTAGTAGAAAAAGCTCAAGTACGCCCTCGACAAGACCAACTAACCACAGAAGAACCCTTGGAAATTCGCCTTGTCTCTCCCCAAAAGACAGTAGCTGTGACCATGCGAACACCAGGGGCAGATTTTGAACTGGCTGCTGGTTTTCTCTACTGTGAGGGGGTTGTTAGTTATAAAGAAGACATTTTACGTATGAGTTACTGCGTAGATGATGTAGATGGCGAGCAACGTCAAAACATTGTAAATGTTACCCTTCGAGAGGGTTTGAATCCAGATTTACAGCCTTTGGAAAGACACTTTTATACAACAAGTGCCTGTGGAGTTTGTGGTAAGGCAAGTCTAGAGGCTTTGCGTTTACGGGGTTGTCCGGTTATTCTTCCACAACCCATTGTTACTGCTGAAATTATTTACAATTTACCAGATAAGCTGCGAGCGGCTCAAGGTATATTTAACGCTACAGGAGGTCTGCATGCTGCGGCTTTGTTTGACGACCAAGGACAGCTGCTGAACTTGCATGAGGATGTAGGGCGTCACAATGCTTTAGATAAATTGATAGGTTCAGCTTTGCTGAGTGAGCAGTTACCCTTAAGTCATCATATCGTAATGGTAAGCGGACGCTCTAGCTTTGAGATTTTGCAAAAGTCTACAGCTGCTGGTGTTCCAATTGTTTGTTCTATTTCAGCCCCTAGTAGTTTAGCAGTATCTGTTGCAAAGGAATTTGGGATTACTCTCATTGGATTTTTGCGAGGGGAACGTTTCAACGTCTACACTGGTCTGGAGAGAATAAGCGTTTTTAGGTGACCCACCAGAGGGATATTCAACACAAACCAGCTACAGCAGTTACAAGAGCAGAATAAGAACTTGACTTTATCCTTGAGATGACTTTTCAATACACTGATGCATTCGTCACTCTGGCAACTTTTCAGATAGAAAACTTAGTTGGTTTCTATACCCAATTTCTCGGTATAGAACCAACTACCTACATCCCAAATATTTATGCTGAGTTCCGACTTCCTAGTTTCAAATTAGGTATTTTTCAACCCAAACAAATCCATTTTTCTGAATTTGAAAACTCAGCTAAAAGTAAGGTGAGTTTGTGTTTAGAGGTGAGTGATTTAGAAAGTGTTATTGCTTACCTAAGCGTATTGGGGTGTTCACCACCAAAAGAGGTGATGACTGCTTCTCATGGTAGGGAAATTTACGCCTATGACCCAGATGGTAACAGGATAATTATACATCAGTCAAAGTAGATGTTTTATTCACTACTATTATGGCTAAAGTTTTACGCTAATTCGCTCGGGAGCGTGAAAGCTCCGAAGTGTGAGTCTCAATGGGGTTTTGGCAGTCCCCAGAGTCTCGCACTCTCCCCTAATACTGTTGTGAAACAGTTCTAGAAATAGTAAGGGGTAACTTCGTGAATACAGTTTCATGGGAGACTGGGCTAGACCGAAGAATCTGCGTGTCAAAAGAGCGCAGAGTGTCAAAGTAAGACTCTTGCAAATGTTAATGTCATGAAATTGAAACCATACACTAACACAAATGCACAGGGATGATTTATCTGTGTTAATCTGTCTACATATGTAGTTTTTAACAGTTATCAGTTATCAGTCAGCAGTTATGAATTTCATCGCTTGGGTAAAGACCCATCCGCCAGACAAATGATGGAAGGCGTTGATTGCGGCTCGGGCATCCTCCACTATACGCTGCTTAACTGTGTAGGTAGCTATTTACTATTTTAATATTTTTCTATTCAGTGATAGGTTACAATTTGCTAACACAACCTATAGATTTCATTTCATCAGTTTGCCAGTCAATAATCAACAGTCCTTCGTCATTTGACAAAGGACGAAGGACGAAGGATAAAGAATAAATGTCAATAACTCAAAACTATAAATTAAACCTTATTCAATGGTATCCAGGACACATCGCTAAAGCTGAAAAAAAATTAAAAGAACATCTCAAGCTTGTTGATGTCGTACTGGAAGTACGCGACGCCCGCATTCCTTTGGCAACACACCATCCCCGAATAGGAGAATGGGTGGCAGGTAAAACACGGGTATTAGTGCTAAACCGAGTTGATATGATTTTGCCACAAGTCCAGCAAGTGTGGACAAAGTGGTTCAAGAGTCAGGGTGAAGTACCTTATTTTACCAATGCCCAACATGGTCAAGGGGTGGCTGCGGTGTTAAAAGCGGCGCAAGCGGCTGGAGGCGCGATTAATGAACGTCGGAACAGTCGCGGGATGTTACCTCGTCCAGTCCGTGCTGTGGTGATTGGCTTTCCCAATGTTGGTAAATCAGCCCTTATCAACCGTCTATTGAAACGGCGAGTGGTGGAAAGTGCAGCGCGTCCTGGGGTAACTCGCCAATTGCGTTGGGTGCGAATTTCTGAGGAATTGGAATTGCTGGATGCCCCTGGTGTTATTCCTCTTAAGTTGGAAAATCAAGAAGCAGCTTTGAAGTTAGCCATTTGTGACGATATCGGTGACGCATCTTACGATAATCAAATAGTCGCAGCAACTTTAGTAGATATATTGAAAAATCTCCGAGTTAATACTGCTGATTTTATACCAGAGGAGCCGTTAGAATCACGTTACAAACTTGACCCGACTTCCCTAACCGGAGAAGAATATATGTTTGCTTTAGCAGAGTATCGTTATAAAGGTGACGTCGAAAAAACTGCACGTACGCTACTAACAGATTTTCGTAAGGGTTTCTTAGGTGAAATTCCTTTAGAGTTACCACCTGGATAAGCAGTAGGGCAAGATGTTGACCATACTCGCCAGGAGTTGATGGGTTGGGTAATCTATTTGTGGTCGTTGGAATGCTATTGAGAGTGCAATCTTTGAAAAAGTGAAAAGTGAACCCTGAATATATCCTTTGCTTTATCAATGCTGGCATTCTCTGCGTCCAGAATGGATTTTTATAAAGGTCATGACTAAACTGAAACTGCGCCTAAAAGAGGATAATTCTGAAAAAACGGTTACGGTGCATCAAGATGTTTTTACTATCGGTCGTTTACCACAATGTGATTTATATTTAGTCTCCGGAGGAGTTTCACGTTACCACGCCCGGATTATGAAAACTCCTTGCGATACGTGGACTATTGAGGATTTGGGCAGCAAGAACGGGACTCAATTAAACGAACATCTGATTAATTCTCCTCAACAGTTGCAAGACGGCGATATTATTTGGCTAGGGGATGTGTGTCTGACAATCGTGTTGAGTTCTGTTGACTCATCAATATTCAGTCAGGGAGTTGTTTCGCCAGGAATAACAATTCTTCGCGACGTTGAACAATTGCAACAGCAATGGATTCTCGCTGATAATGTCTGTGGTGATGTTGGCATCAAAGACAAAACGATCGCCCGCCTGAAAGACTTAGTCAATATAGCCAAAAACCTATCTGCTGCAGCTTCAATAGAGGAAATTTTCTCTCAAGTTCAAGAAGTCGTGTTTCGTTACCTCAATAGTATTGACCGTTTGGGATTATTAATTGATGTTAGTGGGTCTGGTAAACTAGAACTATTAAACGCTGCGACGAGAAATATCTCTTACCAAGAAGATCTGCCAGCTGATGGCAGTTGGATTAGTCGTAGTATATGTCAAAAAGTCTTCGAGGAAAAAGTTGCTATTCAAACTGCTGATGCTCAAAACGATGAAAGGTTTGCAGGAGAAAATAGTCTTCTAGTCAAAGGTATTCGTAGCGCGATGGCGGTGCCTTTATGGGATGAGAATAAGGTTGTTGGTGTTCTTTACGCTGATGCTCATTTGTCTTCTCATCATTGGGCAGAAGAAGGAGAAGAAGAACTGAGCTTTTTTTCTGCCTTAGCAAACCTTGTGGCTTCTAGTGTACAACGTTGGCTGTTGGCCGAGAAACTCAAAAGCGAAGAAGTCATTCGCCGAAGACTCGAACGCTATCATTCACCAGCAGTTGTACAGCAGTTGATCGCTGTTGGTGCATTGCCAAATGGACGTTTACCTCCACAAGAAAGTGAAATTAGTATTTTATTTGCTGATTTGGTCGGTTTTACGGCAATTTCAGAAAGATTGACGCCAACTGACATTGCCGACTTGCTCAATAATTTGTTTGAGGAGATGCTGCAAGAGGTGTTTGCTGGCGGTGGCACTTTGGATAAGTATATTGGCGATTGTATTATGGCATTTTTTGGTGCTCCTGAACCACAACCGGATCATGCCGATCGCGCTGTCACTGCTGCTATGGGTATGTTAACTCGTCTGGAAAATCTTAATGCCAAAAATTTTTGGACCGAACCACTACAATTGCGAATTGCTATTAACAGTGGTAAGGCTGTGGTTGGAGATGTTGGTAGTTCTCAAAGGGTCGATTATACAGCATTAGGAGCCACAATTAATCTGGCTGCACGGATGGAAGCAATTTGCCCACCAGGTGAATGTGTTGTCAGTGAAGATACTTACACAATGCTGTCACAACCCTCGTCCTTCCTAGAAATGGGAGATTATCGTTTCAAAGGTATCAATCGATTAGTCAAGATTTATCGAACTAAGATGCACTAATCAAAGATTTTTTCTATAAAACTGCCAAAATAGGGCTATAAAGGTTATGATTTTAGGTTTAAGAGTTATTCTGACCTAATTTCATAATCCAAACCTAAAAAAGATATTAAATTTGAAATTTATTTTTGATCACAGTGTCACCTCCTGTTACAATCAACCAGGGTCAGTGAAATGCATACTCGCTTAGTGGAGATTGTAAGCATAAATACATAGAAAATATGTATAGGTTGTTTCAATTTGAATTGCAATTGAAAGTAGATAAGCATTTTTTGAAAGACTACAATTTGAAATGTAGCTTCCATAAAGGGTGTCTGCAACTTATGGATGCTACCCTAGGTAAATTTTTAACGGGGAGGTCAGGGTATGGCTATCGCCACAATTAATCCTGCAACTGGAGAGTTGCTGAAAACTTTTGAGCCATTAAACGATGCAGAAATCGCTCAGAAACTAGATTTGGCACAACAGGCTTTTGAAAAGTATCAGAAAATTTCTTTTCAAGAACGCTCTGTTTGGATGCAAAAAGCTGCTGACATTTTAGAGCAAGAAAAAGCAGATTTTGCCAAGATTATGACGTTGGAGATGGGCAAGCCTTTGAAAGCGGCGATCGCCGAAGTAGAAAAATGTGCCCAGGTCTGTCGCTACTACGCTGAACACGCTGCTGAATTTCTGGCTGATGTCACCGTAAAAACCGATGCAAGCCATAGTTTTGTCAAATACCAGCCATTAGGCATTATTCTCGCAGTCATGCCGTGGAATTTTCCCTTTTGGCAAGTGTTCCGATTTGTTGCACCTGCACTAATGGCAGGGAATGTCGGATTACTCAAACATGCTTCCAACGTCCCACAGTGTGCTTTAGCAATAGAAGAAATTATACACAAAGCAGGTTTCCCAACAGGCGTATTTCAAACTCTATTGATAGGTGCTGCCAAAGTTGCTGACTTGATGAGTGATGATCGCGTCAAAGCAGCAACGTTGACAGGAAGCGAACCAGCAGGGGCAAGTTTAGCCGCAGCTTCAGGAAAACAGATTAAAAAAACCGTCCTGGAATTAGGAGGAAGTGACCCATTTATTGTATTGGAAAGCGCAGACCTAGAAGCAGCAGTAGCCACCGCAACAACAGCGCGAATGTTGAATAACGGGCAATCATGTATTGCAGCAAAACGCTTCATTGTCGTTGAGACAATAGCAGACAAGTTTGAAAAGCTACTACTAGAGAAATTTCAAGCGCTGAAAATTGGCGATCCGATGCAAGCAGAAACTGACTTGGGTCCATTGGCAACTCCTGATATTATCAAAGACTTAGACCAGCAGGTGCAAGCAGGTGTTAAGAATGGGGCAAAAGTTTTAACAGGTGGACATGCTTTATCAGATCGTCCTGGTAATTACTATCCACCAACAATTCTCACGGATATTTCCCCAGATAATCCAGTGGCGCAGGAAGAATTTTTTGGTCCGGTGGCGATGTTATTTCGTGTACCGGATATTGACGCAGCGATCAGAATCGCAAACGCCACACCATTTGGCTTAGGCGCGAGTGCTTGGACAAAGAACTCCGAAGAACGCGATCGCCTCATCGAAGAAATTGAAGCAGGTTCGGTATTTATCAACGGTATGGTAAAGTCCGATCCCCGCTTACCCTTTGGTGGAATCAAGCGTTCTGGATATGGTAGGGAACTGAGTATCCAAGGTATACATGAGTTTGTCAATGTTAAAACTGTGTGGGTGAAATAACAAACCACATCAGGTGCAATCAACCCAGAGGAACAATAAGAGGAGATATGAACACAGCTGAATTACTCGTACAGTGTTTGGAAAATGAAGGAGTGCAATACGTTTTCGGACTCCCTGGGGAAGAAAATCTACACGTTTTAGAGGCGCTGAAACATTCTTCCATTCAGTTTATTACCACCCGTCACGAACAAGGTGCAGCATTCATGGCGGATGTCTACGGACGTCTGACAGGAAAAGCAGGAGTTTGTCTTTCGACTCTTGGTCCTGGGGCAACAAACTTGATGACTGGGGTAGCAGATGCTAACCTTGATGGTGCCCCCTTGGTAGCAATTACCGGACAAGTCGGCACAGATAGAATGCACATCGAATCCCATCAATATTTAGATTTGGTGGCGATGTTTGCCCCAGTGACAAAGTGGAATAAACAGATTGTCCGCCCCAGTATTACACCAGAACTTGTGCGCAAAGCATTTAAGCGGGCACAAAGTGAAAAACCCGGCGCAGTTCACATTGATTTGCCAGAAAATATTGCTGCCATGCCTGCAGAAGGCTATCCTTTGCGTAAAGACAACATCGAAAAAACCTTCGCTTCTTTTGCAAGTATTAGGGCAGCAGCCGCAGCAATTTCCCAAGCAGTTAACCCAATTATTTTAGTTGGTAATGGGGCGATTCGCGACCAAGCAAGCGATGCCGTCACACAATTTGCTAGTCAGATGAATATTCCTGTTGTTAACACTTTCATGGGCAAAGGTGTGATTCCCTACACTCATTCCTTAGCTTTGTGGTCAGTAGGATTGCAACAGCGAGATTTCATTACCTGTGGCTTTGATAGCACAGATTTAGTGATTGCTATTGGCTATGATTTGATTGAGTTTTCCCCCAAAAAATGGAATCCCGATGGGAGAATTCCCATTATTCATGTTGGCGTAACCCCTGCAGAAATTGATAGTAGTTATATCCCTAACGTTGAAGTCGTAGGAAATATTTCTGATTCCCTCTTTGAAATTTTAAAGTTTGCAGACCGGGAAGGTAAGCCTAATCCTCATGCTATCAGTTTACGGACAAATATCCGTGCTGACTACGAAGAGTATGCTCATGATGAGGGGTTTCCAATTAAGCCTCAAAAATTAATTTATGACTTGCGACAAGTGATGGGACCAGAAGATATCGTCATCTCAGACGTTGGCGCACACAAAATGTGGATCTGTCTC
>NZ_QMEB01000010.1:24400-43769 GCF_012912135.1 Brasilonema bromeliae SPC951
GCCCTAATACTTGCATTATATCCAATGGCTTTGCTGCAATGGGTATTGCTATTCCGGGGGCTGTAGCCGCAAAACTCGTGCATCCCAACCGCAAAGTTATTGCTGCAACAGGCGATGGTGGCTTTATGATGAATTGCCAGGAATTAGAAACTGCTTTACGCGTTGGTACACCCTTTGTCACCCTCATTTTCAATGATGGTGGTTATGGCTTAGTTGAGTGGAAGCAAGAAAATTACTTTGGTAAAGGCAGATCATCTTTTGTGCATTTTGGCAACCCCGATTTTGTAAAATTTGCTGAAAGTATGGGTCTAAAAGGCTACCGGATTGAATCTGTTACGGATTTGGTTCCTGTGTTGAAAGAGGCTCTGGCACAGGATGTTCCAGCAGTGATAGATTGTCCTGTTGACTACCGCGAGAATGCCCGTTTCTCGCGAAAAGCCGTTGAGTTGAATTGTACGGTGTAGGGAGATTTTCCTGACGCCAAGACGAGCCAGTACTGCAGGAGGGTTTCCCTCCGTAGGTATCTGGCGTCGCTAAGATTTCTTGGCGTCCTGGCGGTTTTCGTTGCGGTTCGTTTTTCATGACTCCGCTTCTAGCGCCCTTGCAGCTTCATCAAGCCTATCGTTGGCATCTTTGGCCGGAGTAGTCGTAACTGTACGTTGAGAAATAGTTGATTCGTAGCTGACATACTGCTGACTTTTAGGTGCTAAAAAAATAGCTAGAATATTGGTAGGTTTTTAATAAGGAGTAATGGCGCGATCGCTTAAAGTTGCCCAAGAGTACATTCAGAAAGTTAAATCGTCTCTTCAGCGTAACAGCTATCCCAGCCAGAAAGCTTTAGCTGATGATCTGGGGATATCTCTATCCACCGTCAAAAACTTTCTTAGTAGTAAACCCGTTGATTACCAGTATTTTGTAGAAATTTGCCAGAAATTAGGGCTAGACTGGCAAGAAATTGCATTTAAAGAACCAGACACTCAACCCAACTCAAGCAAAACCTTTGAGGAAACCTCACCTTTCATCACTGGTTCACCCATCACCCATCCTCGCCACTTTTTTGGACGACAAAAACAACTCAAGCGTCTTTTCGACTTACTCAAACGCCGTCCCTTGCAAAATGCTGCAATTATCGGTAAGCGGCGCATTGGCAAAACCTCTCTGCTGCACTACCTGAAAAACATCACCACCACTCCACCAGAACAGTTGCGTTCTGGTCAAAAGTACGACTGGCTACCGCATCCAGAAACTTATAAGTGGATATTCGTAGACTTTCAAGACCCGCGTATGGCGAGTAGAGAAAGGTTATTGAGCTATATCCTAGAATGCCTGAGTTTAAAAGTACCAACACCTTGTAGTTTGGATTACTTCATGGATGTAGTTAGCGACAATCTACATAATCCCACAGTCATCTTACTGGATGAAATTGGCGTTGGGTTGCAACGCTGTCCAGAATTAGATGATGAGTTTTGGGAGAGTTTGCGCTCATTGGCGACTAACCACACGAGGGGAAATCTGGCGTTCGTCTTAGCTACCCACGAATCACCGATTGAACTTGCTCGTAATACGGGGCATAGTTCACCCTTCTTCAATATTTTCGGCTATACCGCAACTTTGGGAGCGCTGACTGAGCCAGAAGCACGGGAATTGATTGCTAGTTCACCTATTACTTTCGCTGAGGAAGATGTAGAGTGGATTTTACAACAAAGTCAATGCTTAGCACTCTTGCTGCAAATTCTTTGTCGGGAAAGATTGTTTAGTCTAGAAGATGGGGAGACTGACGACTGGTGTGAGGAGGGGTTGCGACAGATAGAACCATTTGCTCATTTGTTGGAAAGAAACAGGCAGAGGTGAAAAAATGCCTTTGAGCCTGCTATACCTCTAGAGAGATTGGCAAGTGCTGCAATGATAAGACTGGATACACATATCTGGATTTGCTAGTAAGCCACCACAGCCTTTTGATAAGTAATCCATAAGTCAACCATTAATAACATATTAATCAACCAATAAATCAACTAAACTACAGCCATATTTAGAAGGGTATATAAATTAGTTAGTTCTAGCATAGTGATGACTAAAACAAAAAACTAGGAGAGTCGTTACCTCACCTAGTTGATAGTCATAATCAAACTAAATCAACTGATAGCCTAGACTAGCTACGGTTAGTGTTCATCATCGCTTTTACTAGATCGATCCATACTATTAACCAGTTCGATGAGAACAGGAATTAAAACTGGATCGTTGAGATGGATGTCACCGGAAATGACACCATAAACCAGCAAGGCGACGATTAACAGTCGGCAAAAAAGAGCCATTGAAATCTCCTTATTGTTCAAAAGTTTGTTAGACTTCTGAACTCAGGCCTTAAGGAGAGGGTTCAGAGGCAGCGAAGTGCCCAGCCATAAGTACATTGGGCACTTTTAGCTGTTTGCCTGAAATAAAATTAGCACACTTATTCAAATAGATTTATTAATTTTCTGTTAAGCATTTATTTTCCTTATATAGTTGTATTGATTTGTGTATCCGTAATTATTAGTTATCTGCTTACCAAACATCGGCGCGGGACTGCTGAGGTAGCAAAGATTGAACAGGATCTACAAAGGTTAGAACGTTGTGCAAATGTAAAAGATATCCGTAACGCTCACCAAAGTCTGAAAATTGCAGAACTGGAAAGTCCAGCTAGCCCTCTGCTACGTATCTTCAGTCGCATTAGTGAAGATGTGAACGCTGCCCTCAACCAAAAAAGCGCCTACAACCAGCGTCTAGTACTCAGGATTGTTGTTGATCGTTTAGATGCACAGTTGCAAAACTTGACTCGCAGCACAGAAAAATACGCCCCTCGCTTCCGCCCCATCGCCCAAAGTTGGCGTGAAATAATAGTTAACTCTGTAGAGGAACTCGCCAAAGAAACAGAACTTCTCCAAGAGATTGACAATCCCTACATAATTGGTGTTCCCCTAAATCAGCAATTAGAAATCTTTATCGGACGCAGCAGCATTGGTTTACGCATTGAGGAATTAATTTTAGACCGCCGTCGCCCCCCTCTGCTACTCTACGGTCAACGGCGTATGGGCAAAACTTCTCTGCTGAACAATTTGGGAAAGTTGCTACCGAATAGCATTATCCCCTTATTTATTGACTTGCAAGGCGCACCCTCTTCAGCAAGCAACAATGCGGGTTTTCTCTACAATCTCGCTAGAGGAATGATAACCTCAGCTAAAAAACAAAGCGCATTAACTTTACCATCCTTGACACGGGAAGATTTAGAAAAAGACCCCTTCACCTGCTTTGATGAATGGTTAGATAAAGTAGAAGAGGCGTTACAAGATAATACAGCACTGCTTTCCCTAGACGAATTCGAGGTGCTAGACAGCGCGATCGCCAAAGGACGCTTTGATGAACAAGACGTTCTGGGAATGCTGCGTCACCTCATACAACATCGTCCCCGCTTCAAGGTGCTGCTTGCTGGCTCTCATACTATCGAAGAATATCAGCGCTGGGCTAGTTACCTTATTAACGTGCAAGTCGTGCATATCAGCTACCTAAAAGAAGACGAAGCCCGTCAACTCATTAAAAGCCCTGTCAAAGATTTTACCTTACGCTATGAACCGAACGCCGTGGAGCGAGTGCTGCAACTCACGCGCTGTCACCCCTTTCTAGTACAACTGCTGTGTGGTGAAATTGTCGCCCTCAAAAATGAGCAAGATCCTTCCGTCCGCCGACTGGCAACTTTAGCGGACGTGGAAGCAGCAGTTCCAGAAGCTTTGAGTAGTGGTGGTTTCTTTTTTGCAGATATTCAAAATAACCAAGTAGACGCTGCGGGGTTAGCTATCTTGAAATACTTGGCAGCACAAGAAGAAGGGGCAATACTCAATAAAAGAACTATATTAAACAAACTTCCTGATGTATCGGAAAACGCTTTTAAACTCTTGTTACAACGCGAGTTGATTGAAGAAGTTGAGGACGGCTTTCGCTTCCAAGTCGAGTTGATTCGACGGTGGTTTGCTCAAATGTAGAGATGACTCATAACTAGCTCAACCAGATTAAACGTAAAATGTCATTGCGAGCGAAACGCAGTGAAGCGAAGCAATCGCAGGGTTTGAGATTGCTTCACTCCGCTATCGCTACGTATGCCCTCCGGGCACGCTACGCTAACGCAATGACAATATCCGCACATGATATTATTCAGCCATTTGACATACACCTAAAGATTGAAATTTAACCTTCTAGTAATACAATCTTGGTGTCCTTATATCCGGAAGTTTATGCGGTTTTTTACACACGGTTACCGCTGGGTATTTCTAACGCTTTTTGTGATTGCAGTTATCGTAGCGTGTACAGCATCGCCTGGAAAACGTTCTGGGCAAACAACACAACAGCAAGCAACACAACATAATATGATCATTTTCGTTGCTGATGGGCTGCGTCCAACTTCGATAAATGCTACCGATACCCCAAGTATGAATGAGATACGGGAACGGGGTGTCAAGTTTACCAATAGTCACTCTTTGTTTCCGACTTTTACGACTGCTAATGCTTCGGCGATCGCCACCGGTCACTATTTAGGCGATACTGGTGACTTTAGCAATACTATCCAAGTCAATGCCCCGGTCAAAAGTGCCAAAAACAGCCTTGTCCCCTTCTTAGAAAACAATGCTGTTCTCCAAGAAGTGAACAAACAGTTTGGTGCTAACTACCTCAACGAACAAACTCTGCTAGAAGCTGCAAGAAAAGCAAATTTCAGCACTGCTGCAGTCGGAAAAATTGGACCAGTTTTGATTCAAGATGTGACTTTGCAAAAAGGTGAACCAACCATCATTTTTGATGACGCCACTGGGACACCTACGGGAATTTCCTTGAGTTCTGAAGTGAGTGAACAACTTGCCAAAAACTCGTTACCAACAGCAGCACCTTCACGCGGTGACAACGGTAAGCCTGGCGACAGCAAGACTCCTGGTACTAAAGTTGCTAATACAACTCAGCAGCAATATTTTGCTGATGTGACGACTAAGGTGATTCTACCACTGTTCAAGCAACGGCAAAAACCCTTTGTGTTAGTTTATTGGTCTCGTGATCCAGACGGTACGCAGCATAATCACGGCGATAGTCTCAACCAGCTTGTTCCTGGTATTAATGGTCCGACAGTGCAAGCAGCGCGTCAGAATGTTGACAAAAACCTGGCTCAAATTCGCACTGCATTAAAGGATTTGGGTTTAGAAGAAAGCACAAATATATTCTTGACTGCTGACCACGGATTTTCGACTATTAGTAAGGAGACTAAAACCAGTTATTCAGCAACGCTTTCTTATCCGGATGTACCAAAAGGTTTTATCCCAGCTGGTTTTGTGGCGATTGATATTGCTCAGGAGTTGAAGTTACCTCTGTTTGACCCAGATAATAAGAATGCAACTGTAGATCCAAGTAAAGGGCAGTTTTCTAAAAACGGTATCATTGGGAAAGACCCCAAAAACCCAGATGTGATCGTTGCTGGTAATGGTGGTTCTGATTTACTGTATCTGCCAAATGCAGCAAACAAAAAAGCAACTGCCAAAAAAATTGTAGATTTGCTGCTGAAGCAGGACTATGTTAGCGGGATATTTGTGGATAATTCTTTGGGAGAAATTCCTGGGACTTTATCAATGGAGGCGATCGCTCTTCGAGGTGCAGCACGCACTCCCAAGCCATCCATCTTGGTCAACTTTCGTTCCTTCGATACAGGTTGCGGTAATCCTACGGCGTGTGGTGCGGAATTAGCCGATACAGGTTTGCAGCAAGGACAAGGAATGCACGGTAGCTTTAGTCGTGCTGATACTTACAATACAATGGCAGCAATTGGACCTGACTTTAAACGGGACTATGAAGATTTAGCTCCCGCAAGTAACGCAGATGTGGCAGTCACCATAGCGAAAGTACTGAAATTGAAGTTGTCCACTCAGGGTAAACTAGTTGGTCGAGTGTTAAATGAAGCCCTAATCAGTGGACCTGATAGCGTTGAGTATAAATCTTTTACGCTGAAATCTCCATCTGCTGCTAACGGTTTGAAGACCATCCTCAAGTATCAAACAGTAGGAAAAACTCGCTACTTTGATGTTGCTGGATTTCCAGGTCGTACCCTTGGACTATGATTAAACCACTTTGACACAGCATGGACTGTCTACCAGCGATTTGTGACTCATAGTTTGGGAATGAGTATTGAAAATTAAAGTCAATTGCACAGAAGCCTAAGTTTCTGTGTTTGAATCAATCCCCAATCCTGAATAGCTTCGTTCTAAATGTTCCCAGAGTTCAGTTATCTGCTGGTAAGCATCTTGTGGAGAGAGCTTTCCAAGAGTCTGTAAGTTGCTAATGTAGCCAACTCGTGTTGCAAATTCTTGTAAATTAGCGTTGAAGACTAGAGCTTCTGGCGTGAAGTCACCGTGGTAACTTCGTCTTTGATAAAGAAAGTCATATTTATCTATTTGCGGTTCCATAATCCACCTTTTGCTTACAACATCTCTCTAATTTCTTTTATATGTCTCCCAAACGATAAAAGCAAATGTTTTTATTTGTCGTTTTAATCAATAAAAGTGATTAAAACAGTGAACTGTTAAGAGTTCCCTCTTGCAACAGTAAAGAAAAACCCTGCACTGGCAAATTGCAAGGCAGGGGGTTTCACAATCGTTGTTGCAGCATATACTATAGCTATCTGTTCAGACAAAGAAGATTACGCAAGATTTGCTATTTCTTTACAAAACTTAATAACAAGCTTGCTTCAACTCAGTTTTGTCTGCAAGACTTGAGATACACCCTGTGATAACAACATCTCACGTATCTGCTCCAAATTCCTTGGCTTTGGTGACTCAGTCAAAGTTTTTGTTTGCAATTGAGTCCCAGAAGGTTGTTTACTAGATAGAGCAGCTGCAAATTGCTTGTAAAGCTCTGGGTTGACAGCAAAGTAAAAAGCTAGCTCTTGTCCGACCTCTTTCAATCGCTTTGGTAATTCTGTTTCTGTTGTCTGTAACAGCTTAGCAAGACAAGACCGCAGCTTAGCGTTATCTCGACCCACTCCGACAAAATTACCATCAAGTTGACTGTCTGATAATTGCTGCTCGAAGAGATGAACAAACGTATCGAGTCTGCCGTTATCTATAGATGGATGTTGTAGTAGGGCAAACGCTGGTGGAATGACTGAGTTACTAACATTATCAGGTAGTGGTGCAGCAAGTACTTTCTCTGCATTCACAATACCTTCACCAAATAGATTGGGCTTCCATGTTGGAAATTTCTCACAACTGTCGCGCAGAATCTGATTAAAGATGAAAGGAATCTTTTCCGCTCCATAACGTTGGATGAGTTGCTCGCGTCCATGATAGGATAGCCACAAAGCAGCCACACCCGCAACTAGTGGTGCAGAAAATGAAGTGCCGGAGCCTTGCAGAACGTTATATTTGAACTCACCATTGTTCTTATCGGTTTTTGCATACCAAACTGACTCCGCAGGGGCAGTGACATCAACTTGACTTCCTCGCGATGAACCCAACCAAATCTCACGTCGCACATTACTGCCAGTTACTGCAATCACTTCGTCATAAGCAGCAGGCCAAACCACGTAGGGAATGAAAGTACCAGATGCTGCCACCACAATGACACCGCGTTTTTGGGCATATATGATCGCACTCCGTAGACGCTGGTTGAACAATCCAGTTCCTAGGCTAATTGAAAGGACATGCACACCATGACCAGCCGCGTACTCAATCGCGTCAGCAAGATTAGTTACACTTAATAGGACAACTGAGTATGAGACTCGAAGGGGTACAACTTTGGCACCAGGTGCCACTCCGGTTACAGATTTTCCGGTTGGGTAATTGCTTTGTGCCCTTCTTGGGCTGATCATGACACTGGCTGTTGATGTGCCGTGACCTGGATTGTTTATAACTTCGCCTAGAGGTGTTTCGAGTTCGTCTGTCGGATCTTTGTCGTTTTTGAGAAAATCGTAACTTTCTCTAAGGAGCAGATTCGCGAAAATTTCTGGATGTTTCGTGTAACCTGTATCAGGAAGCCCAATGACAATCCCATGTCCTGGTGGTAGATTCGGGTCAGGAAAAAAGCGTGACCATGCCTCCAAGACTCGAAGTTGCTTGAGACTCCACTCTACATCACTACTCTCGTCTAAAGCTTGATGCTCAAAACGTGCAACTGCCTGTTTTGACTCTTGATTCCAGTCAGAACGGTACGGTAGGGGAACAGCAAATAATGGCTGTGCATCCACAACTCCCGGCTGAGAACGCAGATAATATGTTTTATTCCAAGCTTCTTTAACTGATAGTGTATCTCCCTTTTTGCTTACTTCAAATTCGGTGTGATTATCTCCAATCGATTTAACCTTCCAATTTGAACCCAGTGTTTTGGTAACGATTTCTCGAACTCTGTGTTCTAATCCCGGCATAACCATCTGGAGAAAAAAACCTTCAAACTTAGCACTGAAGTTATTTGAGTCGCTGAGTTGATTGCGATCTGCCAATGGATGCAAGCTTCGCTTATCGCTCATACAATTTTCCTCTGGTGAAATTAGTTCTTAGCGTTAAATCTAGTTCAGTACTTTACTACACTGCAACAATTGATGATTACAGTCTGAGTGTTCCCTGAGAAGGTTTCTCCAGATGAGTCTGAAATAAAACGCAATACAGTTATCACGATTGCAATGTAGAGACGTTGCATGTGAGGCAGGTGCTAACAGCGGGTTCCCCGACTTGTTCGCGCAGCGTCTCCGCAGGAGTTAGCAACTGCCGTTCGCGTTCGCGCAGCGTGTCCCTTTGGGACTCAGCGTCTCCGTTCGGCACGGGGCCGTGCCCGAAGGGCTCAGGAGATACCCGAAGGGCAACGTCTCTACACACGTGGAATGGTTACCAATAATTTTTAACTGAACCGTATTGAAATAAAACGAGTAGAGCATTTGTATTTGGGTAAATTCTACTCCAAAAAAAGAAGTCCCGGTTAACGTAACCAGGACTTCTTTGAAGATTTGGCGTTAATTACAAGCTTGAGAGAGCTATTCATGCAACGCTGTTGAAAATCGTAGCCCAGAGAGTTCCCGCTACTCCAACGCCAACGAATAGGTAAGTGAAGAAACGACCCAATTCAGGGTTTGTTCCCAGTGCTTTATCTTCTTGACCTGCAGTGAAAAATAATGACCAAGCTTGGTTAACAGTGATTGCTTGGGAATTGTTGAATTCAGGTCTAAACACAACAGGTCCAACTAGGTCGTTTTTGGGAAAGTCAAAGTCAGTTCTCATAGTCATTTGTCCACTTTTGATTTATACAGATTGATGATTTTCTAAAAATTCTTTCCTTGTGATTACAGGCTTGTGATCCAATCAATCAAACCATGTCCAGTCAAAACTTCGAGCGCTATGAGTGAGACAAAACCAATCATTGCTAAACGTCCATTGAGTTGCTCAGCATACTCAGTGAAGCCAAAGTTTTGGGTTTCGTCCACATACATCTTGGGTTCGATTGCGTAATTGTTTAATCTGTTGCCTTCTTCCATCACGTAAGTGCGTCCTGTCATCGTTTTTTCCTCAATTTCTTTTTCTTGTTAACTAATGTAAAGCATTGTAAAGAAGTATTGCAATACCTTTACAAAATAAATTATGAGTCAAAACCGTACTTTATAAGTAGGGAAAACCGTACTTAGGGAGACCCAACAAAAAACCCAACAAAAAAATATTCAACAAGAATGCCTGTGGCTTACGCCACGGTGATGTGTACTCAAGCTTAAATTGCTCACATGACTTTTTCTAACGGTTTTTCCAACTTTGCCGTAATAAATGCATGCTATGTTATGGTGGAAAACGAGAGTTAATTCGGCGACTGCGTTTGTTTTTAGTATTGACAGGCTTTCTCCTTTTGGTATTCACAGACTTTTCTCCGAAACCTAAATCTCTACACACTTATGATTTCGGAGACAATTAATGTCACTTTATGTAGGCAATCTTTCTTACGAAGTTACAGAAGAGAGTCTGAATAGTGTTTTCGCAGAATATGGTACTGTAAGGCGTGTTCAGATACCTACTGATCGTGACACAGGTCGTGTGCGCGGGTTTGCCTTCGTGGAAATGGGTTCAGAGGCTGAAGAAGCAGCTGCCATTGATGCTCTTGATGGTGCTGAGTGGATGGGACGTGACCTCAAAGTTAATAAGGCTAAGCCTAGAGAAGACAGAGATTCGTTTGGTGGTAATCGAAACAATAGCTTCCGTAAGCGCTACTAAAATTCATAGATTTAGCTCTTTAAGCTAACCAATTCGTCCAGCAAATTCATTGGATTTAGTAGCGGCTCAGGCAGGAGTGCTTGAGCCTTTTTTATACAAAACTTGGACTGCGCCAAGAAAACTTAAGCTTTAGAAGCCAAAACCCATTCTCTGGAGTTTTCCATGTCAAACTCAGCTACTCCTCCCATCCAACCAGCCGTCCTAATCACCATCATTGGTGAAACAGTGCTGAAAGACCGAATTGTCAAGCTGCTGAAAAGTCATGGTGTAAGTGGTTACACCATTAGTCAAGTACAGGGTGAGGGCGGACACGGAAGACGCTTGTCAGACTTAGCAGGCTACAACACTAATATTGAAATCAAGACGATTGTTTCATTAGAAGTATCTGATGCTATCCTTTCGGCACTGAAAGAGGAGCAGGGCAAGCACGCCTTGATCGCTTTCCGACATAATGTAGAAGCTTTCTATTGATTAATCTTCCTGACTAGAGCAGTCCTCACAGATTCGCTGCAACAGCAACTGTCATAAAGTGCCAAGTAGTTGAAAATGCTTGATCTGACTAACTTTACAGATGGTGGGTTGTTTGGTGGTAAACGAGGAAACGATAGTGATGGATACTCTCGACATTACTAAGCTTTGAAACCAAGAATTTCACTCGAAAGTTTTTATGGTAGACAAGGAGTCTGCCTTTTTTTAGGTTCTGATTGACTGGATTGCTTACCACTAAAAAGCTAGTAATTAAATCAACTTAGTAGGAAAGAGAATGACCCAAATATTCGTAGGCGAAAATGAACCAATTGAGTCAGCTTTACGTCGATTTAAGCGAGAAGTTTCCAAGGCAGGAATTTTCCCAGATATAAAAAAGAATCGTCACTTTGAAACGCCCCTGCAAAAACGTAAGCGCAAAGCAGTTGCTAGACACAAACAGAAGAAGAGAGGTTTCCGACATTGAAGTCGAGTGTCTGTTATGAAGGCACGCAATTTTTTTATTAACAGGTGTAGCAACCATGACCCCAGAAGCCAAACACGTTGTTAGCGAACTAAGGCGTGAGTTCTATTCTCTGTTCGCTGCTGCTATGAAGATGCCAGTGATCATAACTGGTACATCCTATAGTAGTAATTCCCCAATTGCGTTTTGGATGGATGATAGGCAGCGACTGAATTATGTAAATATATACGCTTACATAGCACCTGACACATTTATGCCATTACGCCCGTTCATTCTCAGGCTGGCTATTAACAAGAGCGCTCTTCAATTCATGATGGTAAAAAAGGGGCAAGAACACCGAAATCCCGTGTGGGACTTTGAGTTAACTGTATTGCCAACAGAAATCTTAGACTTTCTTCCCTGGATAGTTAGTTTAGTTGAAGCTGATGATAAAGTTTCACCCTTGCTGCTACACTCATTACCCCATCCATTTAAATTAAAAGTGCCATCTGTCGGGTTATGTCATAACGCATGGACTCTTGAAGCTTGGCTCCTGACAAACTCGACAATGTTCTAGAACTTGGATGCCTCAGTTACCTTCAGCATCACAGCACACCCTCGCCAGTCTGCGCTCTAGTGGGAACGACCACGCCTTACGGTGAGTAAGCGCGCTGCGGTCCAGCAGTCTCCCGACAGCCAGGCGACTGGCGTATGCGCAAAGCGCACGCCCACAGGGCTAAAGCCCACAGGGCTATCGCAGCATGTCAGCAGGACTCAGCGCTGAGACTGGGGACTCATGCGATACTATTTATTGGACAATAGAATAAACAAGACGACCTCGTGCTTTGAAAGCTACAAGCACCGTTGGGTTGGGAAGAGTAAAGCAGTAACGCTCTCCTCGCTCCTACCGTAATTCTCAACACGAGGATGCTAGAAGCCGACACTTCCATGACGGATAATTGTCGGTCGTTCACACAAAAGCTAGAAGCATGATAGAAACAGAGTTTCAAAAAGTAAGACCGCGCAAAGTCTTTGCACAGCATTGGCTCAAAAGTGAAAAAGCTCTCAACGAAATTATTCAAGCTTCCCAGTTACAATCTACTGACAGGGTTCTGGAAATTGGTCCGGGTACAGGTATTCTGACTCATCGTCTATTACCTTTGGTACAATCAATGCTTGCAGTGGAAATAGACCGCGACTTATGCGATCGCCTGACAAAACAATTCGGACGCCAAGAAAACTTCCTACTACTGCAAGGAGATTTTCTAGAACTAGATTTACCTTCCCTGCTTTCACCATTTCCGGCGTTTGAGAAGCAGAATAAAGTTGTTGCCAATATTCCCTACAATATTACAGGACCAATTCTAGAAAAGCTTTTGGGGACAATTAGTAACCCAAATCCCCAACCTTATGAGTTGATAGTACTCCTGGTACAAAAAGAAGTCGCCGAAAGACTGGTGGCAAAACCAAGCTCAAAAGCATTTGGGGCGCTATCGGTACGAGTGCAGTATTTAGCAAAGTGCGAGTTAATGTACACTGTCCCAGCAGGAGCATTTCAGCCACCACCCAAAGTAGACTCAGCAATCGTGCGCCTAGTTCCACGTCTTGTGGAACCACCAGCCGCAGACACGCAACAATTAGAAACTTTGGTGAAGTTGGGCTTTGGGGCAAAACGTAAAATGTTACGAAATAATTTGCAATCGGTGGTAGAACGCGATCGCCTGTCACAATTGTTGGAAAAATTAGAGATAAACCCTCAAGCTCGCGCTGAAGACCTCAGCGTTAGTCAATGGGTAGCTCTAGCAAATGAGTTGTTAGTACTGAGTGATGAGTCCTGAGTTTTATTTTTCTACTTTCTCAGCATTCAGCGGTTAAAACAGTTATCAGTTATCAGTTATCAGTTGTTCACTGTTTACTGTTTACTGTTCACTGTTCACTGTTCACTGTTTACTGTTTACTGATTTGTTGAATATGCGTTCTTATACTCTTATCGCCCCTGCCAAAATTAACTTACATCTGGAAATTCTTGGTGTTCGTCCCGATGCGTATCATGAGTTAGTCATGATACTTCAAAGTATAAATTTATCAGACGAAATTTCTGTACAAGCGAGCGATACACAAGCTATCCGCGTTCGTTGCAACCATCCGGAAGTTCCCGCAGATAATAGTAATATTGCATACAAAGCAGCGGAACTTATGGCGACAGAGTTTCCATCTACCTTTGCCAAATATGGCGGCGTTAACATTACCATCAATAAGCGCATACCTGTAGCTGCGGGGTTAGCTGGAGGTTCGACGAATGCAGCAGCAGTGCTAGTGGGAATAGATTTGCTGTGGAAATTGGGGCTAACTCAGTCAGAGTTAGAGGAATTGGGAGCACAACTAGGTTCAGATGTACCGTTTTGTGTGGCGGGTGGGACGGCGATCGCCACAGGAAGAGGTGAGCAACTTTCTCCGCTTCCCAGTTTAGATAACATATATATAGTTTTAGCTAAATTCCGTAGTCTTGCAGTCTCTACCCCTTGGGCATACAAAACCTATCGACAACAGTTTGGTGATTCCTATCTCAAAGATACCGACAGCTTAACAACTCGCGCAGCAGCCATACACTCTGGACCGATAGTCAAAGCAATCTTGAATCAGGACGCAACGGAGATTGCCCAAAAGCTGCATAATGATTTAGAGCGTGTGGTGTTACCAGAGTATCCGCAAGTCTTGCAATTGCGGGAGACATTTGCTAGTGCTGGTGTTTTGGGGACAATGATGTCTGGTTCTGGTCCGAGTGTATTTGCTATTTGCGAGTCGCAACAGCAGGCGGAAGAAGTGAAGCTTCGTGTGAGGGAGACTATTCCTGATGAGGACTTAGAATTGTTTGTGACTCGAATGACTTCACATGGGATTCAGATAGCATCATCGGTGTAAGGACGCGAAAATTTTATGAGTGACGAAAATCTAACACAACAAACAGAAGCTCAAACACAGGTTCAATCAAGTCCCTTACGTTGTGTTATTGGGGCAATGATTTCGGGAGCACTTGGGTATGGACTATACTCTCTAATGATTGCCACAGCGACAAGTTTTGCAACCAAACCCATTCATTCAGATAACGTTATAGTACTGAAGATTTCTTCTGCAGTGCGTACCTTAGTTGTGGGTGTTATGGCTTTAGGAACTGCGGTATTTGGGATAGTGGCGATCGGGTTGCTGGCTTTGGGGGTGCAGTTGTTGGTGCAGCAGTTGACAAAGCAGAAGAGTTGATGCGTGAATGCGTGAATTTGAGCAAAGCGAATATGGTGACACTGCAACTCAAACAAATTCGAGTTCCACCAGGACAGCGGGTGCTGCTGGAGGATATTAGTTGGGTGGAATTTGAGGCAATTCTTAATGAATTGGGGGAACACCGTAACAGTCGAGTTGCATATCAGCAAGGCACATTAGAGATTATGGTTCCACTCCCAGAACATGAAAGAGCTAAAATCATTATTGGAGATTTAGTAAAAATCTTGCTAGATGAACTAGACCTCAATTGGGAGTCCTTTGGTTCAACCACCTTTAAGCGCGAGGATATGACAGCAGGTGTTGAACCAGATGATTGCTTCTATATTCAAAACTATAAGCTCATGATTGGCAGAGATAGGATAAACTTAACTGTTGATCCTCCTCCTGACTTAGCAATTGAAATTGATGTCACCTCAAAAACTAAAATGAGTGCTTATCAAGCATTAAGAGTACCTGAAATCTGGCGCTACGAAAACGGGAATTTAGAAATTAATCTGCTGCAAGGTGAACAATATATTAAGTCTCAAAAGAGTCTTACTTTTACCAATTTTTCAGTTATTGAAGAGATTTATCAATTTGTAGAGATGAGTCGAACAATAGGAACAACTCCAGCACTCAGGAAATTCCGAAAGTGGGTTAGAGAATCCTAACAATCATTTTTTATGAAGTATGGAAGAGTTTAACAGTTATCAGTTATCAGTTATCAGTTGTTCACTACGTAGGTAGCTGTTCACTGTTTTAAAACTTGGGCAAAACGAAGAATAAATCAACCTCACTACCTCTAGAATGAAAGCGTAGGTTGCCATTAAACTGCAATTGGAAAACCAGATATTGAGTGGATACAGGTAAGATTAGCAAATTTTTAAAAAAGAAGTCAGAAGTCAGAATTCAGGAGTCAGAATCAAGATGTCTGTAAAATAAGCAAATTGCCCTTAATAAATTTTTCTCGAAATAAAGGAGAACATGACCATCGGCGTTTGGATATTAGGCGACCAACTTTGGATAGAACAAGCAGCACTGCAAAGTTGTCAAGATAAAGTGCCTGTTATCATGATTGAGTCGCTGCATCATGTCCAAGAACGCCCCTACCATCGACAAAAGCTGGTGTTGGTTTGGTCAGCAATGCGACATTTTGCTGAAGAATTACGAGAACTTGGTTATCCAGTCACCTACAAATTAGCTGAGGATTTTGAAACACCACTCCAAGAATGGATTCAGGAAAACCAAATTACTGAATTGCGGGTGATGACGCCAAATGATAAACCATTCACCCAAATGATTCAAAATTTTGCTTCTTTACATTGCAAAATTACCCTCGTTCCTAACAATCATTTTTTATGGAGTGTGGAAGAGTTCAAAACTTGGGCAAAACGTCGTAAACGTCTGATAATGGAAGATTTTTATCGAGAAGGACGACGACGTTTTCAAATTTTGATGGAGGAAGATAAACCAGTGGGGGGAGAGTGGAATTTTGATAAACAGAACCGTCAACCGCCAAAAGGTAAATTGAATACGCCATCAGCCAAGTGGTTTGAACCGGATGAAATTACTCAAGATGTTATTGCACACGTCAAATCTCTTTCTTTTCCACTCTACGGAGAAGTAGAACCGTTTCGCTGGGGAGTCACTCGTTCTCAAGCACTCGAAATATTAGACTGGTTTATCAAAAATCGTCTACCTGAGTTTGGTCCTTACCAGGATGCAATGGTGACAGGGGAAGAGACAATGTGGCATTCTATGATATCCCCGTATTTGAATATTGGGTTACTCCAACCTTTGGAAGTCATTCAAGCAGCAGAGAAAGCTTACCAGCAAAACCAACTGTCTCTATATAGCATAGAAGGTTTCATCCGTCAAGTGATGGGTTGGCGAGAATATATGCATGGCATTTACCATTTTGTGAGTGCAGATTATCCAGAAAAAAATTACTTTGAACACACGCAACCTTTACCTGAGTTTTTCTGGACGGGTGAAACGAAGATGAATTGTCTGCACCAGATAATCACTCAGTTGCTACGTACAGGTTATGCTCATCATATCCAGCGGCTGATGGTTTTGAGTAATTTTGCTTTGATTGCAGGTCTTTCGCCCCAAGCTGTAGAAAATTGGTTTCATGCCATGTTTATTGATGCTTATGACTGGGTGATGCAAACAAATGTAATTGGTATGGGGCTATTTGCTGATGGTGGAATGTTGGCATCGAAGCCTTATGCAGCATCTGGTAACTATGTCAATAAGATGAGCGATTATTGTAAAGGATGTGCTTATAATCCTAAAGAACGTGTTGGGAATAATGCTTGTCCTTTCAATTTCTTCTACTGGGATTTTCTTGATCGTCACCGTAGTCAACTTCAGTTTCAAGGACGGATGAGCTTTATTTTGGGACATCTTGAACGAATGTCTCTACAAGAGTTAGAAACTATCCGTCAACAAGCGCGAGATTGGCATGTACAGCAATTGTCTGGGGAAGAAGTTTAACAGCCGCTGATTAACGAGAAATTTCCCGATGGGAAAACTAAATCTGAGGCTTAAAAACCTTTTTTTAATTGTGATAATTGCTCAATAAATCCCTAGCTGGTTCCCCACATCTGTCAAGACCGTATGAGTCGGGTTGTGGGGGAATTTTTTGTTAAGGTGTCTGTGGTGGATTAATTTTGGGGTTATTTATTTGATGTCGTCGCAGAGGGTGCTGTATATACAGTACTAGTAAAATAAAAAATGCTTGATGTATTTTTCCTGTCTCAAAAGTTAGAAAAATATGGGGAAATCGTGCAAAAACATTTTTCTTAACCAACTCTCAAAACTACGCTTTGTTGTGAAAGTAAAGATTGTGACATTGACCATTGCGGGTGTGTTAGTAGCCACTTGAATAACCAAGTATCAAACAGAACACTCTGCCACATTATCTTCTAAGCTAGCGTTCCATTCACCTACGACTCCTCCAAAACTTCCTGTCCAGGTTTTTGCCACATCATCTCCCAAGCAAGCGTTCCCTTCACCTACGACTCCTCCAAAAGTTCCTGAGTGGGCTATTGTGCCTGTACTGAGAATCACATTTGCCCAACGCCACCTACTGCGCATCACCGATGAGGACAAAGGATGACCAGAAGAAAGGATGACTATTAATTTGGCTTAACTTAGCTTGGCGCAACGCTTCACTCTTGCTCATCCCTTGTTTCAGGTTTCGGTAAAACTGTACCATGATTTCCTGGGTCGTTTTATCCTCAATGCTCCAAAGATTGGCAATAACGGCTCTAGCTCCTGCACGCTCAAACAGGTAGGCAAGTCCGGTAATTGGTTCTGCGCCCTCACCAATCAATAGTTTCCCTTTAGAATCAGTCTTTAGAGCAGTTTGGCAAGCACTGAGGGTGATTAAATCAGTGTTGCTCAATCCCAACAGGGCTGCATCAGCAATGTTGAGTTTTTGGTCAGCAAACAGGAGGATATTCTCTGACAAACCTAATTTAGGGCAGCCTCCTCGCTGGAAACAGCCATGTGTTGCCAGGTGCAGCAGAGGAAAGCGAGGAGATTGAGTTTTGAATGTGGCGAGTGTAGCTTTGTTGCCAATTATAGCTTCACTTCCGGGCAGAATTTGAGTGATGCTGTTGACCTCAATTTCAGATCCTGGTAGTGCCAAGGGGTTTTTAGGAATCGGGTTGCCAAGAGCGAGAACCTTCTTGGGAGATGTTGAGTTTTTTGTCCGAGTTGCTTGGAGAGAATGGGTAGAAAGGCGAGTGAGGTAGCTAACGGGGTATTGCTGAATCAGGTATTTTTCGGTTTTGCTGTTGTAGAGGGCTTCAAAGGGGATGTAGCGGAAAGCTCCAGTAGCGATGATGCTAAGTTGTTTGGGGTTGGTTGCCTGAATTTCAGTTTCTACTGGACGAATCAGCAGGTTATAAAGCTTTTCCAAGTTGTCGAGGTATTTATCATTAAAGTGATTGGTTAGTTGAGCATAAGTTTGGGTGAGTAAATTATCGAGTTCGCCAGGATTAACAGGTACAAGCTTTACTGTCAGCTTGTCTTTGGTCAAAATAAAGAAAGCGATTGTATTTGGGACATTTTTAACGTTGGTCAGTAAGACAGGATGAATTACTGTTGTACCTGCCGGGATACTGGCTCTGAGTTGAGTAATGTCGGTGGGATTGGTTTCAAACAGTTCTGCCACTTCCGGAAAGCGCTTCGAGATGGCTTCAGCTTGCTGGTTAACTTTGGCTTCTAGCTCCCGCATTTGCCCTGAGAGTGTATCGGAAAATTTCTGCTGTAAGCCCTGACGCAGAAATTGCAGTTGCTGATAAAGCTGGTTCCACTCATCAATAGCTCGTTGAGCATCGGGGTTAGCGACTTTGGCATTAAGCAAGCGGGCATAGTCAATCAAGTCAGCAGTTGTAGTGAGGTTAGCCCATTCATAGGCTGAATCTGCTTTATTTTGCCTAATGAGGAGATCCACGAGGGCGATGGAAGTTCCTCGTTCTTGCTGCAAAAATCCTGCCCGAAAGTCTTTGGTTAGTCCTTTACGAATTTCCAGAGTTATCCTGACTGCTTGCTCCAAATTTGTAGCAGCTTTCTGCGGCTGCCCAATCTGACTGTAGACCGCACCGATATTACTTAGAGTAGCAGCTTCCCCAGCGTGATCGCCCACCGCTTGTCTAATCGGCAGGGCTTGGTTTAAAAACTCCAATGCTTTCTGGGGCTGCCCAATCTGACTGTAGACCGCAGCGATATTATTCAGAGTAGCAGCTTCCCCAGCGTGATCGCCCACCGCTCGTGTAATCGGCAGGGCTTGGTTGTAAAACTCCAACGCTTTCTGAGGCTGCCCAATTTTGCTGTAGACCACGCCGATATTATCCAGAATTGTGGCTTCCCCAGCGCGATCGCCCACCGCTTGTCTAATCGGCAGGGCTTGGTTGTAAAACTCCAA
>NZ_QMEB01000010.1:43779-46839 GCF_012912135.1 Brasilonema bromeliae SPC951
CAGCGCGATCGCCCACCGCTTGTCTAATCGGCAGGGCTTGGTTGTAAAACTCCAACGCTTTCTGGGGCTGCCCAATGTCGCCGTAGACCCCACCGATATTATTCAGAATTGTGGCTTCCCCAGCGCGATCGCCCACCGCTCGGATAATCGGCAGGGCTTGGTTGTAAAACTCCAATGCTTTCTGGGGCTGCCCAATCTGACTGTAGACCGCACCGATATTACTTAGAGTATTGGCTTCCCCAGCGCGATCGCCCACCGCTTGTCTAATCGGCAGGGCTTGGTTGTAAAACTCCAATGCTTTCTGGGGCTGCCCAATATCGCTGTAGACCCCACCGATATTACTTAGAGTATTGGCTTCCCCAGCACGATCGCCCACCGCTTGTCTAATCGGCAGGGCTTGGTTTAAAAACTCCAAAGCTTTCTGGGGCTGCCCAATATCGCTGTAGACTGAACCGATATTATTTAGGGTAACAGCTTCCCCAGCGCGATCGCCCACCGCTCGTTCAATCGGCAGGGCTTGGTTGTAAAACTCCAATGCTTTCTGGTGCTGCCCAATGTTGCCAAAGTTTACGCCTATTCCAAGTAGAGCAGTTGCCTCCAGCTTTCGATCTTTGAGTTGTTGTGCAATTGCTAAAACTTGCTTAAACGTTTCTATTGCCTGTTGTGATTGTCCTTGCTGTGTTTGTTTCAGCGCTTGGTTCATAAGTTTTAGCACCTCTTGACTTGGGGGATTCTGAGTTTGTCCCCACACTGGTTCAACAGTTGACTGCATAACAACTGGAGCCAAACCAATTCCCACTGCCAACAAAACTTTGAGAATGCGTTGCATTAAAATTTCATCTTTGATCAGATTACAATCCCAGTAATATGTCGGTAGATAGCACCAGCACCATCGAACCTAAGGGTCAGTAGGCGTTACTTTGATAGTCATCTTTCCGGCAGTTTGAAACTGAATTTCATCCGCTACATATAAACTCTTAACAGCCACTCCCTGAATACCACGAATATCCCTCGAATTCATGAGTGTTGCCAGGTCTACGCTTGCTTGCCTAGGGTTGAGAAAGCGAAACGCATTCAGTGGAATATTCTTCCAAGTGCTTTGTTGAGCCTGTGAGTTATCCTCTCCCCGGATGACCCGCCTACCATCGCTGGTATAAACTAGACCATCTCGCTTAAAGGTTACTCGCTGAATCTGGGCAATCTGAAGTGAGCGAGAAACACCACTGCCGGATATCTGAATTATTTGCTTGTTCGGGTCAAACGCTGTCACCTGTCCCGTCATCGAACTTCCATTCTTCAGTACCACATCCGCAGTGCTGGGTAGCGCCAAGGGTATCGGCGCGTTAACTTCTGCCTTCTGCGTTTGGGCTATTTGAATAGTGCCAATCACTGCTTGTACATTTTCTACCGTCCCGGCGACAGCAAGCACGCTAGCAAAAATCAGTGTTTTGAAAAATACTTTCATGCATTTAAATAATACTAAGGAGATAGAGAGTAACGCAATAAAGTGGCTCACCCTTGGATATACCTAGAGCTATTAGTATAGAATCACAAAAAGTTCCTTTCGTTCCGGTAACTTTAGAAAAAAGTTTGCTCAAAAGTGCGATTGCCCAAAGGGCAGACGCCAAAGGCGTATCGCAACCGCTTAAATAGCGTTCCAATACGGGCAATTACAGAAACACTACCACATAACTGAGGATGAAAACTTACACCTAGCCAATGCTTACCATGTCCATTACTGGTGAGTAATCGCCATCTTGAGGGTAAGCTTTACCGTTGTAGCATAGGCTGGATGGGGACGCACAGAGTGTGTGTAACAATAAAGCGATTGAGCGTTGCCCCCTTGGGTAAACCAGATACTAGTTTGAGCCACACATTTAGTAACTTTTGTCACTAGTCATGTCCCCAGCATCTCAAAATTCTGATCGTGCCAATCTTCTTGGCAGCTTCGCTAGTCTGCTCGGCGTGTTAGGTATTTTTCTTTACTTTATAGGTTGGATATATCGCTGGGCTTACTTTGGCTTTTTTGAAGTTGAAATTACTACCCTAAACTTACCACTAGAGTCATTTCTACTAGTACCAATTCAAGTTATTCTGGGTGATTTCTGGATATTTATTCGGACAATTATAGTTGTAAGTATAACAGTAGTTTTGATTCAATTCACTCTCTGGTTGATTCGCTCACCAAAGGTAAGCAGTCCAGCAAGCACGTCAAAATCACCCATCAGCAGATTTACGCAAAAACTGCACGGTTTTTGGCTCCTCAAGCCGCTACGTTCCTTTGCCCAGCTTTTTCCCCAGCCCTTCCGTCATGAAATCGTTATTATAGCCTGGATTCTGGTTGCTCTATTTTGGTTAGCGCGTTGGCAGGGTACTGCTGATGCTTACCAGGATGCAGTCAATAACACCTCTACAAGACCTATTGTTACCCTAGTTAGCCCCAGCGATAAGATGGCTTTGGGACGCAATCCCGATGACCTGTTAACCAATCTCCCCTTGAAGAATTCCCGCATTATCGGAGATGTGAATCAGTTCAGGCAGATTTTCGGACGGGAAACAAACGATACAACTAATCCAGAGCAACCTATTGTTTGGCGGTTGCTTATTGAAAACAACAACTGGGTATATCTGTTCCCAGCAATGCAACCAGGAGCAAAGGCTAATCAGCGTCCTCCAGTGTTAGCAATTAACACAGGTGATGGTCAGGTGCAGTTGTTGATTCGCAGCCGTCCCAAAAGGCTTCCGTAGAAACAGCTTAAACAAAAAGGTCAAGCTTTGGGTTGCAAGCCAGGTAAAACTTCTGCAAGTCGAGCTTCATAAACTACTATGCAACAGGGCTGATCTTTATTATCTACCTTAGCTCCGTGAAGCATTCCGAAAAAATATTTAAGTAATTTTTTGATTTGCAAAATCGTAGAGTAGAATGTTTCAGTCAAAACCTTTAAAAAAAATTTTCATAGAATAGAGATATTTTGCTAAAAATGTCTAAAATCAAAAAAACAAAACAACAGCAGACAATATTACAAAAACTCACATGGCGCACAGGAATATTATTTGCTG
>NZ_QMEB01000311.1 GCF_012912135.1 Brasilonema bromeliae SPC951
CTTATGAATAACAACACCCGTATCAAAACTATTTTAATTCTGGCAGCAAATCCGACAAGTACCTCAAGGCTGCGACTTGATGAAGAGGTGCGGGAAATTGATGAAGGATTGCGACGCGCTAACAAACGAGAAGAATTCAAGTTAGAGCAAAAATGGGCGGTACGTCAGCGTGACTTCTACCGCGCCATGTTAGATTATCAGCCGCAAATTGTTCACTTCTGCGGACATGGTGCTGGGCAAGATGGTATTGTTTTGCAAGATGAAACAGGACAGCCTGCATTAATCTCCGCCGAAGCACTCGGGAGTATGTTTAAGCTGTTTGCCACTAAAGGAGTTGATTGCGTACTTTTAAACGCTTGTTACTCCCAAATGCAAGCAGAAGCAATTAGCCAACACGTCAATTATGTGATTGGCATGACTCAGACAGTAGGGGATAAAGCAGCTGTTGCTTTTGCTGTCGCGTTTTATGATGCGATCGCTACAGGGGAAGAGGTAGAATTTGCCTATCAACTTGGCTGCTCTCATATGATTGGTTTTTTGGAACAGCAAACTCCGGTACTAAGAAAAAAACAGTCAATTACCCCCACTGCACCTCAAATAGAAGTCATTCCTCCTAACCCCTATCAAGGATTGTCTGCATTTGGGGAAGAAGATGCAGAATTCTTTTTTGGACGTGATACATTTGTGAATGGCTTAGTGCAAGGAACTCACTCTCAGTCGTTGGTAGCAGTGATTGGTCCTAGTGGGAGTGGCAAGTCTTCGGTGGTGTTTGCTGGACTCATTCCACAGTTACGAAGTGAAGGAAATTGGGTGATTGAATCTTTTCGTCCTGGTAATCAGCCATTTTATCAGCTTGCTTCTGCGTTGGTGCGTCAATTAGAACCAGAAATTGGTGAAACTGAAAAATTGCGATCGGCGGCTGGACTAGCAACAGATATACAGCAGGGTAAAGTGACTTTGCAGCAGGTGGTGTCTAACATTAGAGAACGCAACTCAGATAAACGTTTTCTGCTGTTTGCCGATCAATTTGAAGAACTCTACACTCTTTGCCAGAAGGAAGAAATTGAGCGTTTTACTGATACGTTGCTCGAAGCTATCCATCAGAAAATTATCACACTGGTTTTGACTTTACGCGCTGACTTCTACGGCTATGTCCTCTCCTACCGCCCGTTTCGGGATGCATTGCAGGAGTTTACACCCCAATTAGTAAGTTCCATGAGTCGGGAGGAACTACAAGCAGCGATCGCCCTACCTGCACAAAAGCTAGAAGTGCAACTTGAGGCACAATTACAAGAGCGAATTTTGGATGATGTCGGACTGGAACCGGGTAATTTACCACTATTAGAATTTGCTCTTACCCGATTATGGTCAAAGCAGCAAAACCGGACGTTAACTCACCAAGCATATACTGAGATTGGCGGTGTGAAAAAGGCATTAGCTAATCATGCCCAGCAGGTTTATAGTCAACTTAGCCCAACAGAGCAAAAGCAGGCACAGCGAATTTTTGTACAATTAGTGCGTCCGGGGGAAGGAACAGAAGATACTCGACGGCTGGCTACCCGCAAAGAAGTTGGGGAAGAGAATTGGGGATTGGTAAGTTATTTAGCGGGATACCAAGCCCGTTTAGTTGTGACGGGACGCGATGACAACTCAGGAGAAGATACAGTAGAGGTTGTCCATGAAGCGGATAACTCTGCGCGAGTGGATGAATGCTAATCGTCAGTTTCGCGTTTGGCAGGAACGGTTAAAGGTTGCGATGTTTGAGTGGAAAAATAACAATCATGACTCTGGGGCGTTGTTGCGGGGTGTGCCGTTAACTGTAGCAGAAGATTGGTTGCAAAAACGCGCTGAGGAAATGACGCAGGAAGAGCGAGACTTTATTCAGGCTAGCACAAGTCAACGGGTTCGAGACAAACAAGAACGCGATCGCCGGACGCAACTAACAATTATCGCACTCAGTAGCTTTTCTGGGGTAACTCTAATTATAGCAGGCGTCGCAGGCGTGGGCTGGAGCAATGCCGCAATCAGTCAAATTAGTTCTCTTACTATTACTTCAGATGCGCTGTTGAACTCAGATAGGGCAAAAGCTTTAAAAGCAAGTTTAAAAGCTGTTGTGCAAATGCAACATACACCCTTGGTAAATGCTGATACCCGCACACAGGTAGAACTGACATTACTGAATACAGTTGACAATGTTGCAGCACCGAACACCCTAGGAGGACACGCAAAAGCTGTTTCTGGCGTCAGCTTCAGCCCGGATGGCAAAATCCTCGCTTCTGCAAGTAATGACAACACGGTGAAACTGTGGAGATGGGATTTTGATTATTTACTCAGGCAAGGGTGCGCGTTCATGGGTGAGTATTTCAAAACTAATCCCAATGATGATGATGCTGAAATTGGCAATATGTGCCGCGCAGTCAGTCGTTAGTTGCCATTTTCTCCACACTGCTGGATTAATTTACTCTCAAGAAACACAGGGGTGTAGGGGTGTAAGGGTGTAGGGGTGTAAGGGAAAAAGGTGTTTCTTTCATATTTTGCTGGTGGCTGCGAAGCCGCCAGTCAAAGGCTGATATCTTGTACCATTACGAGTAAATCACCAATGCTTGTATAAAATAGTATTTAAATTTACTCAAAAATAAGTTCCAGTGTCAGTCCATTTTAATGGACTTTGCCTATGCAGCCCAGGACTTACAGTCCTAGGCGGACAAGAACGGAGTCAAATTATTGTAACAAATTTGACTTTTATTGACAAGGTGCAAGATGTAAGCCTCTTACGGGCGTGTTTTTCGCTGCCGTGAAATATGAAAGAAACACATTTCACTTAAATCTCTAAAACTTTTTTCGACGAGCTACAATCCCATACATCAGAGGCAAATTCGGCACATCCTCTGGCGGAAACATCCGGCGTCCAGGTGCTTCCCGCATCCGTTCAAATATCTTACAACCGTTGGCGTAAGGGTACTCCTTCAAAACCTCTAGAGTTAATCCAGCTTCCAATAACGCCGTGACTATTTCACCGATACCCCATTGGAACTCATGGGAACGGTAAGGATTGCGAAAATTTTCAATACCCGTTTCATAGCCCCAAGGAGTTAGCGCCGTACCTGATGAGGCTACGTAATCACTTATTCCATCTTCCCAGGTTAGAGGCTTTCCTTCACTGAAGTAAGAAAACTTGTGACTCCAATCTTCATCAAATATTATAGCCACAGGATGAAAATCCACCACTATGAAGCGTCCACCAGGTTTGAGAACATCTGCAATTCCTTTTGCCCAAAGGTTCAAATCAGATATCCAACAAACTGCACCATAAGACGAGAAAACAATCTATAAATCTCAAAACGAGCAGGATTTTTATACTTTTCAAACATAACATTTATGTGCGAAAACAGCAGGTTTCTGGAGTTCGGTAAACACCACAAATTAACCACCGCTTATTTTGGCTTTATAACCTAGCTTGGTCACAATCTCTAGTATTTTCTGCTTATGGTCGCCTTGAATTTCTATTTCGTTGTCTTTGACTGTACCACCTGTACCGCACTGAGCTTTCAATTGCTTCAGTAAGGCTTGTAAGGTTTCTGGTTTGGACTGAAAACCGGTAATCACAGTCACAGTCTTGCCTTTGCGTCCGGCGCGAGTAGCTTGCACGCGCAGATTTTGCTGTTGAGGGGGTAGTTCCTCGATTGGTCTTTCTAGGGCAGCAGACATTGGTCTTTGTAGGGCGGCGGAGTTATCGTTGCCAAATTCCCGGTAGACAAGACGGTTTTCGGAGGGTTTGTGATTTGATGATGACATAAGGCTAAATTGAATGTGTTAGTAGCGTGCGCTAAGGCGCGCATACCGCAGAGAACCAAGAGACAAAGAGGAAAAAGAGTTTATATAATGATGGTCGTTCTGTCATTTTAGCTTGTGCGTGACTATGAGTCCCATACTCTCCAGCTTGAAATCAACAACTCAACTTCCTGATATACAAGGACGTTTTGGCGGTCACTATGTGCCTGAAACGCTAATCAAACCTCTTGCTGGATTATAAACAGCGATTACAGCAATACCGTAGAACGTAATTTGATGTATGCTATCACAACCTCGATAGTTAACCAAATAAATACGGCAACTTGGGTATCATTTTTCTAAATAACTTTGCTCTATGATGATTGTTATGAAAGACTCTTGACGCTTCTAGTTATCATGTGCCATCATTTCGTAACTTCCTGAATACAAACAAGTATACGGGTATATGAAGAAACAAAAAAACAAACTCTGCGTCTTACAACCCTACATACTACATAATTCTCCATGTTCCGACAAACTGCTTTTGGCATTGCTTTAAGTACGCTTGTCCTTGTTAGTGGAATGTCATCCAGTTACATACGAGGTCAAACCGCTACAAAAAAATCAGACCACAACCAGGTGTTGTCAATGTCACCACGTCAAGTGACGTCACCTGTTACTGTTAAATCTACTGATTTAGAAAGGTCAGTTTTTGACCAAATTAATCGATATCGAGCATCTAAGGGTTTGCCAAAGCTCTTGCTAAATGCAAAAATATCGCGGCAAGCAAGACTTCACAGTCTAAACATGGCTAATGGTAAAGCTCCGTTTAGTCATCAGGGATTTAGAAGGAGGGTTGCTGGTATTCCTATTCGCTGCAGAAGTGCAGGAGAAAACCTTGCCTTTAACCTAGGATACAGCGATCCCGCTCAGGAAGCTGTGACTGGTTGGTTGCACAGTTCCGGACATCTCGCCAACATTAAAGGCAATTACAACATGACTGGAATTGGTGTAGCGACTAATAGCCAAGGTGAAGTTTATCTGACGCAAATTTTCCTTCGTAGTGGTAGATAATTCTCAAAATCGGTTCAAGCGTGAGTGTTTAAGCTATCCGCTAAACGCTGGACAGTAGTGGACAACCAGTACCTCCAGTGTAGAGATAGCCAGTCAAAGCGAAAGCTACGTTGTTTGGGTGATGACACCAGTGGGTGCTTTCCAGCTTACTGCTCTGTCGCTAGCTATTAAATATCTCTATTTAGCTAAGGAAGTGTAGCTAGCCTAACAAGTCCTTACAACATTGACGAGGAAAACATTACCCGAAAGGAGGCTCTTATGAGCAAAGTCTTCGTAATTGATACCAAGAAACGACCGTTAGATCCAATTCATCCAGCACAAGCAAGACAGCTTTTAAGGAACAAAAAAGCTGCAGTTTTGAAAAAATTCCCATTCACAATTATTCTCAAAGAATCTAGAGCAGATGCACTGGTTCAACCTTTGAGAATTAAAATCGACCCTGGTTCTAAAGCAACTGGAATAGTATTAGTAAACGATTCTGCAAACGAGGTTATATTTGTGGCAGAACTTCAACATAGAGGTTTTGTGATTAGAGAAGCTTTAACTTCTCGTAGACAACTTCGTAGAAGCAGGAGAGCAAGAAAAACTCGCTATCGTCAAGCACGGTTTAACAATAGAAAGCGTCCGGAAGGTTGGTTACCGCCGAGTTTGATGAGTCGTGTACTGCTGCAGTCAATGCAACTAGATTTAAACTATTGGAAACGTTGATCTCTACTGGGTTGCCAGTAGAAACAGGCTCTGGCGGTTTGACAAAGTTCAATAGAACAAAACTTGGACTAGACAAAACTCACTATTTTGATGCGGCTTGCGTTGGCTTATCGACACCGGACAAGCTATTAGTCAAAGGGGTCAAACCTTTGATCATCAAAGCTTGCGGACATGGCAGCAGACAGATGTCTATCACAAATAAGTTTGGTTTTCCCAAAAGGCATAAAACTAATAGTAAATTCCACTTTGGATTTAGGACTGGCGATATCGTCAAAGCTGATGTACCCAAGGGGAAAAATGCAGGCATTCACGTTGGACGAGTAACTACTCGAAAGACTGGACAGTTTGACATTGCCGCAGGCGGTAAGACATTGCAGATTATCAATCATAAGTACTGCAAAATACTGCAACGACATGATGGCTATTTGTACTCGTTGTCCAGTATTGTCCATTGATTCCGCAATTAGATGCGATCCGATCACCGGAGGTGGCGGCTTCCGCATCGCAATCCTAAACCGTCAAAGTGCCGCAACCTGCAACTCTGTGGGGGTTGGAAGCTCCGAAAGAACCCATGAATGTATAGGATTCCTATTTGATTTTTGAACAGAACTCCGTACAGTTTATGTTAAGCGTTAAGAGTTCCCTGTTCCCTGTTCCCTGTTCCCTGTTCCCTGTTCC
>NZ_QMEB01000312.1 GCF_012912135.1 Brasilonema bromeliae SPC951
AAAACTGGATCAAGCGATCGCCGCCTACAACAAAGCCATCCAACTCGACCCCAACTATGCTAAGGCTTACTACAATCTGGGCATTGCGCTGAGTGACCAGAAAAAACTGGATCAAGCGATCGCCACCTACAACAAAGCCATCCAACTGGCCCCCAACTATGCTAATGCTTACAATAATCTAGGTTTAGCGCTGTCTGAGCAGAAAAAACTGGATCAAGCGATCGCCGCCTACAACAAAGCCATCCAACTCGACCCCAACAATACTTATGCTTACATCGCTCTGGGTATTGTGCTGGCTCAACAGAAGAAACCCGATGCGGCAAATGTTGCTTTCAACAAAGCCATCCAACTCGACCCCGCTGTGAGTAGTTTGGCTTACACCGCTCTGGGTCTTGTGCTGGCTCAACAGAAGAAACCCGATGCGGCAATTGTTGTTTTCAACAAAGCACTGAATTTACCAGAGTATAAGCTTGAAACTCTAACTACCGCTCATAGTTTGGCTCATACTGGTTTGGGCTTGGTACTCCAGCAGCAAGGGAAATTAAAAGAAGCAATTTCAGAGTATGAGAAAGCTACTAAAATTGACCCTAATTTTGTCTACGCTAACAACAACCTCAAAGAAGCACAGCGGTTATTAAGTATAAAAAGCGGTAACGTCACTGAAGCATCAGACGATAGAGCATGGTTACCCAAAAATGAGCCATCTCTACCCATTTTACGCCCTGTGGTATTTATCACCGCTGAGTTTAACACCCGCGAGAGACTGGGAAGTGAAAACGGTGCGGGTATTGTCATCAAGCGAGAAGGAAATCGGACATTAATCGTCACCAATCGCCACGTCATTTTTGATAAGGATGCTAATCAACAGGGTAAAAATATTCAAGTCGAATTTTTTAGTCAACCACCTTCTGGTAAAGTCAGAATGCGGCGAGATGCCAAACTCCTATTCATGACTCCTCCAGATGATTCCATTGATATAGCTGTTTTGGAAGTCATTGGCAATTTACCAAAAGATATCCAACCCTTACCCATCTCCCAAAACTCCATTCATCGGGGAATGTCCATCCGAACCATAGGTCATCCTTTCGACGATGTTCCTTGGGCAATGCAAGCAGGAGAAATTAGCAGCTACAGTAGCGCGAAAATGTTGATATCTACAGTCAAAATTAAACCTGGCTATTCCGGTGGTCCGGTTATCAACTCCAAGAATAATCAACTTTTGGGCATTGTTGTTGAACGCGACTCTGATACTGGACTAGCTTTTGCTTATCCGATGTCTGTAATTAAGGAAAAACTGCGTAATTTGGGTCTAGCGCTATGAACGACAAAATCTTTTTAGGATTTACGCACACGCTACTAAAAACAGGGGGTTGGGATTGCTTCCCTCCGGTCGCAATGACTATAGTTAAGTCATTGGTGTGCAAACCCTGGTTATTTACCAGCCTACTGCTACTAACTCTCAGTAATCTTGCTGCTCAAGCTCAAGCTTCCTGTCCAGCAGGTAACCCTCGCTCTACAGAGTATATCCGTCGCAACCCCCCCAACCGTTGCGAAGGTATCCAGCGAGAACCCATTAGCGGGAATACCCTGCGTCTGATTTCCATTGCCATCCGCAACATTCCTAGCTATGGCGAAACTCTCCTCATGCAAATTCCCCAAATCAATGGCGGTAACAACCCACAAGTTAAGCTGCAATCTTTAGAGAAATATTATCAATTAGATAACCCTTCCCTGTCTCCCAATGGTTCTGGCTATAGCTTCAGTTGGGATACTTACGTCCTCAAGAAAGAGAACATACTACCAGATACCCTCCGCGCCTTAGCATATTTCAACTTGGGTTCCGAATCAGTCCATATACCTGTGATTCTCGGAAACACTTCTGGCAAGTATGAATTTGTTTTCTTTACTCCCAGTCGTGCTAAATTCTCCACCTTTGAAATCCTGCGCGATGGAAAACGAGTTTACAGCAGTCCGCTTAATAATGCTCGAAGCGGTGAAATTGTCTTTAACTGGGATGGACGCAATGCTTCTGCTGGACGTTATGAATTGCATATTATTGCTAATATCGAGCCAATTCGTCAACCCCCGCAACGAATAGAGCGGAGATTTGTTTTTGAACACAACCCAAACTGGCTGAAATAGCTGAAATGGATAAAAAAACAATGGCACGTAGACAAAAGACTAGGCAAAAACTTACTCCTTTCTTCAGTTGGGCAATGCGGGGAATTTGGCAAGCTATAACAACTATTGTGGCGTGGGTTGTGTCTGGTGTAAGAGTTTTTATAACATTAATTTTTGAAAAATTCAATCAGCTAGGAAAGTATTTAGTACAGAGAAAATTAGTTCTTTTTGTTCTATTACTCTTTCTCGCTTTTGTTCTCCTTGGTCTTGCCGCTATTATCCCCAAAACTCATATATTTGAAGGTAACCTGATTGTTGAAGAATTGACATTTACTTATAATGGCGACAAAGATAAACTTTTTCTCGATTCTATGAGGAGTATCCGCAATTTTGACATTGAAGGTGTTATTAATAACGAACTAACTTTCACAGGTGAATTTCAAAGCACTTCTTTTCCCCAACTTAATCAGTTAAATAAACCACTAAAAATTCGGCTTCCGAATCGTGATAGTAAGTTGGTTATTGAACCTGTAAAGAACCAGAAGGGCAGTGATCTAGACATTACAGAATTGCGAATTCTACCAGGTACAAAAGTCTCTGGGTTTAAATATAACCTTTCTCAAAAACAACATCAACTTGCTTTTGGTCTGGAACAGAGTTCTACTTCTCAAATACAACCAAACGAATTAAAAATATATTTTGGAGAAAAACCTATTAAGGTTGTTTTAGAAAACTACAAAATATCTGGATTTAACCAAAATAATTTAGATACACAGCAGCCATTAGAATTTATATTAACTCCAAAGAATAAAGAACTCAATTTAGAGTTAAAGCAGAAAAACAATATCTATCTCAGCCTAGATGAATCTAACAAAAACGACCCAAATCTCTGGTTTCAGGAAAAGATAGATACTAAAAATGTCTATTTTCAACACCTCGATAGGACTGGCGATATCAATGATGATGTGACTGTTTCTACAATCGTGGAAGGCAAAATTCGCATGGTAGAACAGGAACGGGAAATTAAAGCCAATCAGTTTCTCATGGGAGACGAACCTAATACTCCTCTCAACATAGAACGTATACGCCATTTACAAATTGTCCCCAAGAAGGGATTAGAAGTCCGTATTTCTGGAAGAACAAAACAAATTCAAATCGGTTTAGATAAGGATTTTCCAGTTTCTCGCATTCAAGGTAGTTGGTTAGATGGTTTTTTACCCCGCGATGCTATTGTTGCTCTATTTTCTTTCAGTGCTGCTACCATAACCTATCTGTTAGGTTTCCTGATTGAAAATGCCTCTAAATCAGGCTCAAATCCTAAATCTTCCTAATGACCGAGACAATTTTAGATTTTAGATTTTAGATTTTGGATTAAATTCAAAATCTAAAATCTAAAATAAAGGGTTTCATATCATGTCCGGATGAATACTTATAAAAAACGAAGAACCTCACTCCCCTCTCCTTAATAAGGAGAGGGGTGCCCGGAGGGCGGGGTGAGGTCTTCATTCAAATACAACTGTTTTATTTCCATATACTAATACACGATTCTGCAAATGTAGACGCACTGCTCTTGCTAAAACAACTCGCTCCAAATCCTTTCCTTTTCTAATCAAATCCTCAACTTCATCACGGTGACTGACTCGTACCACATCTTGCTCAATAATTGGTCCTGCATCTAAATGATCAGTCACATAATGAGAGGTTGCACCGATAATTTTTACACCTCTTTCAAAAGCTTTGTGATAAGGATTTGCTCCAACAAAAGCTGGTAGAAATGAATGATGAATATTTATAATTTGTGGGAATTTAGAGATAAATTCTCCACTAATAATTTGCATATATTTTGCTAAGACAACTAAATCTATTTTGTACTGATGTAGTAATTCTAATTGCTTGGCTTCCTGTTCCTGTTTGTTTTCCTTGATGATGGGGATGTGGTGATAGTCGATATCAAACTGTTCTGCTACTACTTTTAAATCAGGATGATTGCTGATAATGACAGGTATCTCAGCAGCAAATTCTTTTGCACGTTGTCGCCAAATTAAATCAAATAAACAATGGTCTTGACGACTCACCCAAATAGCAATGCGCCGGACAGTATCAGAAAAGTGCAATTCCCATTTAGCTTGCAATGGTTGAGCAATGGCATTGAATGCTGGTGCAATTAAGTCACGCGGCAAATTAAACCCATCTAACTGCCACTCAATACGAGTGAGAAATAACCCTGCTGCAAAGTCTGTATGCTGATCCGCATGGATAATATTACCACCATTAGCGTAGATGAAGTTGGCAATTTTCGCGACCAATCCTCTTTGGTCGGGACAGGAAATGAGTAGTGTTGCGGTTGGACTTATCATGAACACATTCTAAAGACTAGCAAGTTTTTGTCAACTATCTTTTCAGTATAATTACCCTTGGTGAAAGTATTTTATATACATTACTAATAGAAGAGAACTTTCTAATTTGATAGCAGGTTTTATGGAAAGTGAATAACTGCTCTTTTTTATTTTGTCTAGAATAGAGCTGAGTCGTACTTTAAGCTAGACGTTATACGAAACATTCAAAAAAAATACATGATATATGTGAACTAGGGTCTTGTTACAAACGTCAAGCAAGATTCCTGCTGTACTTGGTTTTATTTCAAACTATATTATCATGACACAAATGCTTATTACTTACCTTGTAATTCTAGTCTACTTAATCATGGCTTCCTGTTTTTTTAATCAATGGCTGGTATTTTTTTTAGCCGATGAAGACATGGATTCACAGCAGCGCTTCTATTCTACTATCGCTTTGGTTATAGCTACTATCTTGTGGCCAATAATTGTTCCTTTTGCTTACTTGGAATTACTGAAGTTCCAAAAAAAGCATAAAGATATCATCGATTTACTGATAAACGTACCTAAAGGTGGTAGTTATGACGAGTGAAGTTTCTTGAAAATAAACTATACCATCATCTCAAATAATAAAAGCTGTTATTTGCTGTTTGCTGGAGTTGGTTTATCAGTATTGGGAGTGGGTTTTTTCCCATTATCTATGGGTTTATCAGTATTGGGAGTGGGTTTTTTCCCATTATCTATGGGTTTATCGTTATTGGGAGTGGGTTTTTTCCCATCATCTATGGGTTTATCGTTATTGGGAGTGGGTTTTTTTCCATCATCTATGGGTTGTTTCCACTCTGACAGTTCTCGATTAACTGCATTTTCAAAATCTGTAGATACTAATAGTACATCAGTATTGCTACCTGGTTTGTTCTGAGGATCAGTTTGAGCATACAGGAAACGGCGGTTAAAGTCAGGCTTACCCAAAATCAACTGATGTGTTTTCTGATTTTTTAGTTTGACATCGATAGTTGTTTGAGGCTGATCTAAGCCGAATTCTGCAAGCTGGTTGGGTGAGATGGATACAATGCGATCGCTCTTTCCCTCCACCAGCAAATTCATCAAATAACCTACAATAGCATTACTTGCTGGGGCGACTTCCGGAGATTTCATCATCCACTTGGGTTCTTCAGACTTGTCAGTACGTTCCAGATTTAAAGTCTGATTTTGAGTTTTGACTGTCAAAGACTGGACGTCATCCTCTTTGAAAGAAAAGATTTTTTGCTGTTGCTTGACTTCCTTTGGTTCAGGTTCACTCTTAATTTCATGAAAGTAAACAAAACCACCTAAACCAAGCGCTAGCAGTATCAGAATTAAAGTTGTTCGCTGTAATTTCATCTGCGTATCCACCAGAAAATAGCTGCCGTCACTAGCCCAATCAGAGGTAAAATCACCAGAGATGATAACTCTAAAAGAAGGGCTTGTGCTGCTGTTAGGTTGATGCGACGGTTTTTCACTTCTTTTGGGCTAATGGAAAGAGGTTGTTGATCCTGCTGACTCAGCCAAGTGACTGAGTTGAGAAACACGTCTCCATTAAGTTGCTTGTCGAACAAGCCATTGATCGCAAAATCTGAATTTCCTAACACTACCATTCGTGACTCACCGGAAGAAGGTGAGGGAGTCGGGCTGGCTGGAGTTGGTGTTGCTGTTGGTGTCGGGGTGGGTTTAGCGCTAGCTGAAGTTTGAGGTGTTTGGGCTGTTGTTGGTGTCGGGGTG
>NZ_QMEB01000313.1 GCF_012912135.1 Brasilonema bromeliae SPC951
CAGCGCTGCAGGAGGGTCTCCCTCCGTAGGCGACTGCGAACCCGAAGGGTTACCAAGTAGGAAACGGACTCGTCCACCCCTTGTTCACTGTTCACTGTTCACTGTTCCCTGTTAAGCGTTCCCTATTAAGCGTTCCCTATTCCCCAAAACTGTAAAACAAAAAAAGGTGGGCAATAAAGCCCACCTGAAAAGAAAGAGAATAGATACTCTGTTGCTAATTAACCCAACAATGCCTTAGCCTTAGCTAATACATTATCAACTGTGAAGCCGAATTTCTCTAAAGCAACCGCACCTGGAGCTGAAGCACCAAAGCGATCAATACTAACAGTATCGCCTTCGCTGCCCACAAACTTGTGCCAACCGAAACTGGCAGCTGCTTCGACAGACAAACGCTTGGTAACGGCTTTAGGGAGAACAGATTCTTTATAAGCCGCATCCTGTGCTTCAAACAGTTCCCACGAGGGTAACGAGACAACACGAACTTTTTTACCTTCAGCCGTGAGTTTCTCGGCTGCAGTTACACAGAGGCTCAATTCTGAACCAGTGCCAATTAAGATCAAATCTGGCGTACCTTCAGAATCCACCACCGTGTATCCACCCTTGGTCACGCCCTCAATCGAGGTACCTGCCAAGTTGGGGACATTTTGACGGGTGAATGCTAACAGGGTGGGGTTGTTTTCCTTTGCACTCTCGATCGCGACTTTGTAAGCGCCAGAGGTTTCCGTACCGTCTGCGGGACGAATCACCGTTAGGTTAGGAATCGCTCGCAGGGAAGCCAAAGTTTCAATCGGTTGGTGCGTCGGACCATCTTCACCTTGTCCAATCGAATCGTGAGTCATCACCCAAATCGAGCCAGCTTGAGATAGGGCGGATAAGCGGATAGCAGCACGCATGTAATCTGTGAAGATCAAAAAGGTAGCGCCGTAGGGAATTAATCCAGACTGATGCAGCGCGATACCGTTACAGATTGCGCCCATACCATGTTCCCGCACGCCAAAGTGGACGTTACGGTTTTGGTATTGCCCTTTCTGAAATTCGCCGGAGTTTTTCAGTTCGGTAAGGTTGGAGTGAGTCAAGTCAGCCGAACCACCAATGAGTTCAGGTAAAACCGCCCCCAGTTTGTTGAGGCAGGTTTCCGAGTGTTTGCGGGTGGCGACTCCTTTGTCTTCTGGTTTGTAGGTGGGTAGTACCTTATCCCAACCATCGGGTAATTTGCCGCTAATGTAACGTTCAAATTCAGCAGCTTCTTCGGAATATTTGGCTTTGTAGTCGCTGAAGGCTTTGTTCCATTCTTCCTCCAGGTTTGCCCCGCGCTCAACAGCTTTGCGCCAGTGCTTAAGAGCATCTTCTGGTACTACAAAAGGTTCGTATTCCCAACCCAAGTTTTCGCGGGTGAGTTTTACTTCGTCTCCACCAAGGGCAGATCCGTGAACACCAGCGGTGTTTGCTTTGTTGGGTGAACCGTAACCAATGGTGGTGGTGACTTTAATGAAAGAAGGTTTGTCAGTAACAGCTTTGGCTGCTTCAATAGCTTTGGCAAGACCTTCTAAATCAGTGTTACCTTCTGCAACGTGCTGCACGTGCCAACCGTAAGCTTCAAAGCGCTTGGAAACATCTTCGGTGAATGCTATATCTGTAGAACCATCGATGGAGATGTGGTTGTCGTCGTACAGAGCAATGAGCTTACCTAATCCCAGGTGTCCCGCGTAAGAACAAGCTTCACCGGAAACGCCTTCCATGTTGCAGCCATCACCCAAAATCACGTAGGTGTAATGGTCAACAATTTTGGCATCGGGTTTGTTGAACTTTGCGGCGAGGTGTGCTTCTGCCATTGCCAAACCGACTCCATTGGCAATTCCTTGCCCCAGAGGTCCGGTGGTAACTTCCACGCCAGGGGTCATGAAGTTTTCGGGGTGTCCGGGGGTTTTGGATTCCCACTGACGGAATTGCTTGATGTCCTCGATGGTCACGCTGTCGTAACCAGTCAAATACAGCAGGGCATACTGCAACATTGAGCCGTGACCGGCAGACAGGACAAAGCGATCGCGGTTGAACCACTTGGGATTTTTGGGGTTAAACCGCAAAAAGCTATCCCACAGCACAAACGCCATTGGCGCAGCACCCATTGGTAGTCCTGGGTGACCAGACTTTGCCTTCTCTACAGCATCAATTGCCAGAAAGCGGATCGAGTTAATACAAAGTTCTTCGAGGGTTTGGGTTGCAACAGCCATAATCAGATTGTTCTTTACGACGGGTTAGCAGTCTTCGAGCATCACCAGGGGGGTTGTTTATCAGTTAGCAGTTAGCAGTTATCAAGTACCACTCGTACCAGTTATCAGTTACCAGTTTTCACTGTTAACTGTTCACTGTTAACTGTTCACTGTTTGAAACATCCCCGGCAGTATCCTCATCATCCCATTGGTGCTTGTTGACCGACAAGCGGCAGATCTTGGGATTTTTGATAAAAATTTTGCATTCATTTTATGGGGGATATCTTCTATTATCGGTTGCTGAACCGACCGAGTGATCAAGATTTCTGCCCAATATCTCAATCCAGACAATGCTTGAGTTTCATGCTTTTGCGTGAAATCCACGCATATAAAATTTCCAACCCTAGACATACTTCTTAAAGGCTAGTGTCACATTATGACCGCCAAAACCGAAAGAATTGGATAGTGCCACTTCGACTTTTGCTTCCCGGCTGGTGTTAGGGACGTAATCCAAGTCACACTCAGGATCTGGGTTTTCCAAATTAATTGTCGGTGGAATCCGGTCATTGGCGATCGCCAGTACTGTTGCTACTGCTTCAATTCCACCAGAACCACCCAGCAAATGACCTGTCATTGATTTGGTGGAGCTAACTGCTATCTTATAAGCATGTTCACCTAAAGCTTTTTTCATTGCAGCAGTTTCCGTCGGATCATTCATTGGGGTACTGGTACCATGTGCATTGATGTAGCTCACATGTTCTGGTCTTACTCCTGCGTCTTTGAGTGCTAGTTGGATTGCTCTTGCTGCACCTTCGCCTCCTGGTACTGGAGAGGTCATGTGGTAAGCGTCACAAGTCATGCCATAGCCAACAATTTCTGCATAAATCCTAGCTTTACGACTCAAGGCATGCTGTAATTCTTCTAAAATTAAGATGCCCGCACCTTCACCCATGACAAATCCGTCACGGTCTTTGTCAAATGGGCGGCTTGCATGAGCGGGGTCATTATTCCGAGTTGAAAGTGTCCTAGCTGAAGCAAATCCTGCTAAAGACAGAGGTGTAATTGCCGCTTCACATCCCCCGGTAATCATCGCTTGGGCATATCCCCCCTGTATGAGGCGAAAAGCTTCCCCGATAGCGTTTGAGCCAGCAGCACAGGCAGTTACCGAGCAGGAATTTGGTCCTTTAGCACCAGTGTGAATTGCTGTCAATCCCGCTGCCATATTGGCTATCATCATAGGTATCATGAAAGGACTACAGCGATCCGGACCACGATCCAGGTAAATTGTTTGCTGGTCTTCTAAAACTTTAATGCCACCAACGCCAGAACCAATAATAACGCCAATCTGTTCTGCGTTTAAGTCGTTGATGACTAACTGCGCGTCTGCGACAGCCTGAATTGCTGCTGAGACGCCAAATTGGGCAAATCGATCCATACGTTTGGCTTCTTTGCGATCCATGTATTCATGTGGATCGAAGTTTTTTACCTCACCAGCAATGCGACAATCGTGACGAGACGCATCAAACAAGGTGATTTCACCAATCCCATTGCGTCCGCTGATCAATCCTTCCCAATATTCGGCTGGTGTATTACCAATCGGTGTAAGCGCGCCAACACCAGTAACAACAACGCGTTTACGTATAAAATCAGTCATGATAGTTATGATGGCTATTGATGCAGGCAGAACAAAACAGTGCTGAGCAATGAGTTGGTGAGCCAGTGCGCCCTTGGGGAGCCACCCCCAAGGGACGGGTTCCCCGGCTTGGGGGGAGTGGCGTGGTTCCTCCTTTGGGTGCCATCTGGCGTATCTCCTGAGCCCTAGTGGGTACGGTCACGGCTGCGCCGTATGCGCAAGGCGCATACGCTTGCGTGCGCAAAGCGCATACCCTATGAGTGAGTTGGTGAGTTCTCAAGAGGGACAAAGGGACAAGGAGATTAGTCATTGCTACATAAAACTTCTCCATAGTTGTACCAGACAACTACTTGGTCTACTTCGGTGCTATTGCTAAGGCAGATAGATCCAACTATCCCAAACGTAACTTTAGACCTAAGCGATCCTACGTACGTCCACTTCGTCATTTTCAACTAGTGATTTGGTGTTAGTTGGCTTGTTTGTCACCATTTTGACTAACTTTCGATAATTCGAGCAAGAAAATTTGCTACTTATTTAAGCTCTTGACTCTTCACTCCTGACTTTTTACTCAGCAATGCCAGTCGCCTGCCTTCGGTTACCCTCTTGGAGTTTACACTCCTGGGCACACTCTGCTGGAGAGTCTCCTTTGGAGGAGATAGCAACTCCCGTCAAAGTGCCCGTAGCCTCAATAGCACTCAGCACTCAGCAATTTTTTAGGTTTATGCGGCAACTTTATTGTTAATGTAGTCCACAGCCTCTTTAACAGTTGTAATTTTTTCGGCGGCTTCATCAGGAATTTCGATGTCAAACTCTTCTTCCAAAGCCATAACCAGTTCAACGGTATCAAGGGAGTCAGCTCCTAAATCGTTGGCGAAACTAGCTTCTGGTGTTACTTGTTCGTCTTTAACACTCAGTTGCTCGACAACAATTTTTTTGACCTTTTCAAATGTTTCCGCTTGGCTCATAGATACAATTCCTCAACCAGTTGCTAAAATCCGCTGTTTATGGGGGATATATTTTTGGGCATATTCATCTTATCGGAAAGCGCGAGCACCCGTACACTGTTAAGGGATTTTCTTTGGTGAAAATCTCTTGCTTCGCTCAAAATAAACAAGTAATGATAAAACAGTTATTGACTAACTTTGATACTATGCTAGCCCATACATTGAAATACGCATACTTCCCAGGTTGTGTTGCCCAAGGAGCTTGTCGGGAGCTTCACCAATCAACTGTTGCCCTAACTCAAGCGCTAGACATCGAACTGATTGAACTCAAAAAAGCTGCTTGCTGTGGTTCCGGCACGTTTAAAGAAGATTCCCAAATGTTGGAAGATACGGTTAATGCACGGAACATTGCTTTAGCAGAACAGTTAAATCTACCACTGCTAACTCATTGCAGCACTTGTCAGGGTGTTATTGGTCATGTTGACGAACACCTTAAAGAATGCCAAAAAACAAATCCAGCATACGTAGAACGAGTGAACGGCTTGCTGCAAAAAGAAGGCTGTTCACCCTATCGAGGAACCACAGAGGTCAAACATCTCCTCTATGCTTTAGTAACTGACTACGGTTTAGAAGAAATTCAAAAACGTGTCAATCGTAAGTTAACTGGATTAAAATGTGCAGCTTTTTATGGCTGTTATCTCCTCCGTGCCCAAAAATCCATGCCTTATGATGACCCTTTCCAACCAAAAGCAATGGAAAATGTCTTTCTTACGGTAGGAGCAGAACCTATTTATTACAGAGGTCGTACGCAATGTTGCGGTTGGCCTCTTTCTAGCTATGCCACGACTCAATCTTTTAAAATGGCTGGAATGCATATTCAAGAAGCCATAGAAGCTGGTGCGGATTGTATAGTGACTCCTTGTCCTCTTTGTCACCTAAATTTGGATTCTCGTCAAAAGGAGGTAGAAAAAGTTATTGGACGAGAACTCGGTTTACCAATACTGCATTTACCCCAGCTGATTGCTTTAGCAGTTGGTGTCAGTCCTAAGGAACTAGGTTTAGATCGGCATATTGTTTCCACCACACCAGTTTTGGAAAAATTAGGATTCACGTCCTAGAGACTTTCAACATGGTTCGGCTCCAAAATCGATTAGCGCGAAGGGTTTCCCGACTTGAGCAAAGTGGCGTTTGAACGTAATGAAACCCAACAAAGTCCTCAAAATGTTGGGTTTCGTTCCTCAAACGGACACTTTCTTTAACGGGGGGGAACCCTCCGTTCGCGCAGCGTGCCCTACGGGCATAGCTTTGAGTCTCCTCCACCAGACGCTGCGCGTATGCCTGCGGCACGCCTTACGGCTAACGCATGATTGCGTGCGCTTGCGCTTACGGAGGAAACCTCCCGCAGTCGCCACAACGG
>NZ_QMEB01000314.1 GCF_012912135.1 Brasilonema bromeliae SPC951
GTGGTGGTGGCGGCGGTGGTAACAGTCCCCGTATTGCCACCGGTTCAGGAGAAGGCACTGTGAGATCTGGCACAGGTACTGGTACTGGTATTGGTACTGGTAGTGGCTCAGGTTTTGGTTCAGGTATCGGTTCAGGTAGTGGCTCAGGTTTTGGTTCAGGTATCGGTTCAGGTATCGGTTCAGGTATCGGCTCAGGTATCGGCTCAGGTACTGGCTCAGGTATCGGTTCAGGTACTGGCTCAGGTATCGGTTCAGGTACTGGCTCAGGTATTGGCTCAGGTACCGGGAGTGGACAAGGAAGTGGTAAGACACAAGTTGCTACAGCTCCCAAACCAAGAACCCCTGCCCCCACACAGTTGGATTTCACACAGTGTGTCAGATGTGATATCAAGTATCCAGAAAAATCTAAACAGCGAGGTCTCGAAGGTAGACCTGGTATTGCTTTTGATGTTGACAAAAATGGTAATGTTAACAACATCAGGCTTGTCCGCCCTAGTGGTCACAAAGAGCTAGATCAAGCACTGATAGACTCTGCAAAAGATTTTAAATTAAATTCCGCAGCCTTTGGTAGACAAAACGTACAATTATTTGCAAATTTTGCTATCCAAGGGTCAAGGAGTAACCAAGAAGCTCAGCAACGTCAAAGAGAAAGACAACAAAGACTAGAGGCTCAACAGAAAAGACAACAAGAAGCACAACAGAGAAACCGCGAACCTGTTGCTAATGAGGAAGAAAATTCTGGACGTAGAAGACGAGCCATATCAACAACTCCAGAAGTAGCCCCGCAAACCACGCCAGAAACTGGAATCAGGCGCGGGCAAGATGTACCAAGTACACCTACAGAGTCAAATTCCGAACAAGCAACTCCACAGCCACCAACTTTAACTCAACCACTAGAGCAAAATTCTTCTTCCGAGCAGAATGAACAGCAACCCTCCGGTCGCCGCAAAAGAAATCTAGGCACATCTGACAATCAAAATGATTTAGGAGAGCAATTACGTAGAAGTCAAAATCAATCCCAGCCGTCAGAACAAGTCCCTTCGGATAGTAGTGGAAACAATCAATAAGGCTGTATAAAAAGTTATGCGATACAGATCTTGCGTAGATGTGGAGTAAATACTTCAACTGCACATCTACGCCACTTTGCTTTTGAGGTTTCGCCAGTTTGAAATCACGAGCAGAAATGTCTGCTAGTTGTTGTCCTTTACAAGCATGAGCAACTGGGAGGGAATTTATGCGTTCTCTCTAAAGAAAGATGAAAATATGTGAACTTGCAGTAAAACAGAATTAACGACAGGAAATTAAGATTAAAGCAACCCATGTTCCAAAAGAGCTATAAAGAAAATTTAAGTCTCAATTGGTAAAAATCATGGTTAAGAAAATCGCAATTATTGGTGCAGGATCCAGTGGACTCCTACTTGCTCACTACCTGTTGCATCGTGGTGACAAATATCAAGTTGACATTTATGAGCGCCGCAGCGATCCCAGAACTGTCTCATTCTCAAATTCTAGAACCTACCCCATCTCCCTAAACGAAAGGGGAATGAGCGCTAATCCCAAAAACCCGGTTTCTTCGAGTTGAGCATACGAGATATCAAGCTTGACGACAGAGAGAAACCGGGTTTTTTGCCCCTTCTTGACTACTGTACTGGCGCTCTAGGCTCATTCAAATAACGCTTGCGCCTATTGTTTGGTTTGTTAACTCTCCGTTTAGCATTTCCGGCTTGTGGCTGTGGACTTTTGACCGGAGGTAACGGAAGTCTCCGGTCAGAATTGATGGAGATAGAAATGCTTATTCCGCCTGTATGCTTGACTTGTTTCCAACAGTATAGTTATTTGTGTCGTGCTGCACTAGTTGAAATTACACAAATGTTGTGACAATTGGTAGTTAGTTACACATTTATACTGGGAAAACTAAGGACAGCTGATCTTCTAGAAGACATCTCTATGCTTCAGAAATGGTTCAAAAAATATCTAGAGTCTCGACCTGTCCTAACTGCCTACAACAATTTAGAAAAGACACAACCTCGACAGCATACCCACTTTATCTTGTTCCCACCCAATAGATGGTTTAACATCACACTTAACCATATTTTAGACCGACCGCAATGGTATAAAGGAGTACTCCACAATCATCCTTGGCCCAACGTCAGTCTGATTTTGAAGGGTGGCTATTGGGAGAAAACCAAGAACGGGGTCAAGTGGTATGGACCAGGCTCAATTATCTTCCGGTCTGCATACAAACACCACAATATCTGGATTAAAGATAATCAAGAAGCATGGACAATATTCATCCACGGACCAATGATGAAAAACAGTTTTGATTTCGTGCAGGATGGTGGATCTGTCACTCCAGAACAGCTTGGGTTGCCTATAGGTTTGGTGATCCGTGGAGCCTCAACGCAAAATTAAGCTAAAATTCAAGCATAGTAAGCATTTCCTGCTTTTATATCTCCCATGCTTGAAACCCTGCAAACCCGACTTTACGAACTAGAACAATTCGCTAACGCCCTTGTCGCCAACCAACTCACGCACTTAAGTTTGCTGAGTGTTGGCGTCATTTTTATCGCTGGGTTGCTCACTAGCCTCACACCCTGTATGCTTTCCATGCTACCGATTACAATCGGTTATATTGGTGGTTATGAAGCGAAAAGCCGTCTGCAAGCCGTTGCTCAGTCAACGTGGTTTGCTTTGGGATTGGCTACTACACTGGCAGGACTTGGTATTATAGCAGCTTTTGTGGGAAAAGTCTATGGTCAGGTAGGAATTGGGTTACCAATTATTGTCAGTATCATTGCTATTCTCATGGGGCTGAATTTATTAGAAGCTTTACCCTTGCAATTGCCCTCTTTTGGTGGAACAGAGTGGATTTCTAAAGAATTACCTCAAGGAGTGCGGGCTTATTTCATTGGTCTGAGTTTCGGTGTCGTCGCCTCTCCTTGCAGTACTCCTGTTTTAGCAAGCTTACTTGGTTGGGTTGCCAACACGCAAGACTTAATTCTAGGCGCTGTTTTGCTGATTTCCTATACAGCAGGTTCTGTCGCACCATTGATATTAGCGGGTACGTTTACAGCTTCGATTAAGAAATTGCTAGAATTGCGGCGTTGGTCAGGTTGGATTAACCCAATAAGCGGTGCATTATTGGTAGGATTTGGTGTACTTTCTTTAATTTCTCGGATTCCCGTAGGAAGTTTTTAGGTAAAAATTAGATAAATGACTATAGAAAATTCAGTTCCCAAAAAATCTATTTGGTCAGCATTTGGGCAGTTATTGCGACAAGAGTTATTGCCCGTGCTGACAGATTTACGCTTAGCAATTGTGATGCTGTTAATCATTGCAATCTTCAGCGTCACTGGTACAGTTATAGAGCAAGGTCAATCGTTAGCGTTCTACCAAGCTAACTACCCAGAACACCCAGCTTTATTTGGTTTTCTCACCTGGAAAGTTCTCTTAACACTGGGCTTAGACCATGTTTATCGAACTTGGTGGTTTTTAGCATTACTCATCTTTTTTGGGACAAGCTTAACTGCTTGTACTTTTACTCGTCAGCTACCAGCTTTAAAAGCTGCCCGTCGATGGAAATTTTATGATGAACCCCGTCAATTTCAAAAGTTAGCTTTGAGTGCGGAACTAGACAATGGTTCTGTGAATTCCCTCACTCAACTTTTGCAAAATCAGCGCTACAAAGTTTTTCAAGAAAAAGATGATTCTCTCTACGCCCGCAAAGGTATGATCGGACGCATCGGACCTATTGTGGTTCATATAGGTATTGTGACAATTCTTCTGGGATCTATTTGGGGAGCAATGACTGGTTTTGTTGCCCAGGAAATGGTGACCAGTGGTAATACCTTTCAAGTGAAAAATATCATAGATGCGGGGCCTTGGGCAACAGCACTACCCAAAGATTGGTCTGTGCGAGTCAATCGCTTTTGGATTGACTACACTTCTTCTGGTGGAATTGACCAGTTTTACTCAGACATGTCTGTTCTGGACAATCAAGAACAGGAAGTTGACCGCAAGACGATTTTCGTCAACAGTCCTCTGCGTTATCGCGGCGTGACTTTCTACCAAACTGATTGGGGAATTTCTGCAGTTCGAGTTCGTGTGAACAAAAGCCCCATTTTTCAACTACCGATGGCGCAACTAAACACCAACGGTAAAGGACGCATCTGGGGAACTTGGATTCCTACTAAACCAGATTTGAGTGAGGGTGTCTCCTTACTAGCAAAAGACTTGCAGGGAACGGTGTTGATTTACGATGGTACTGGCAAGTTGGTTGACACTGTTCGCACTGGAATGTCCACATCTGTTAATGGTGTGACGTTGAAAATTCTGGATGTCCTTGGTAGTACTGGCTTGCAAATTAAAGCAGATCCAGGAATACCAGTTGTTTATACAGGATTTGCCTTGCTGATGCTAGGTGTGGTGATGAGTTACTTTTCTCACTCCCAAATTTGGGCGTTGCAGAAAGATGGTCGCTTATATGTGGGTGGAAAAACGAATCGTGCTCAGGTCGCTTTTGAACGGGAAATGTTGGAGATTTTGGATAAGTTGAGTTTACCTACACAAGGTGAGGAGAAAGCGGTTGCGATAGAACCTCATTCGGCTTAATTATAGAATAAACTCCTTTATTTATTGTTTGCACAAATAAAATTCAACCCATAATTGTGATTTACTGAGTATTAGTGCAAATACCATAAAAACTGGAGGGTGCAATGTCCAAGTTGGGTGCTCGTTGGGGTTGGCTCTTAGGAATTGCGATCGGTGGTGTGTATATTTGGAGTGCACATTGCGCTTCTGCTCAAATTACACCGGATGCCACTCTACCCAATAATTCTATCGTCACACCCTCTGGTAATACGATAAATATCACTGGCGGAACTCAAGCGGGTAGCAACTTGTTCCACAGCTTCAAAGAGTTTTCTATTCCCACTGGTAACGAAGCTTTCTTTAACAATACGGTTGACATTGCGAACATTATTACCCGTGTCACAGGTGGGTCACGCTCTGATATTGATGGTTTCATCCGAGCTAATGGCACAGCCAACTTATTCCTGATAAATCCCAATGGCATTGTTTTTGGACCGAATGCACGGTTAGATATTAAAGGCTCGTTTATTGGTAGTACTGCGAGCAGTCTAAAGTTTGCCGATGGTACGGAATTTAGCGCGACCAATTCTGGTGCCCCCCCTCTATTAACGATCAGCGTTCCACTGGGGTTGCAATTTGGTTCAAATCCTAAAGAAATTCAGGTGACCGGACCAGGGCACGAATTGTCATATCAAGATGATATCATCGAGTATAATAACGGCTCTAAAATCAATCAACCCATTCCCGTTCTTAACAGTAGCCAACCAGGATTGCAAGTGAGTAAGGGGAAAACCTTAGCACTGGTAGGAGGGAATGTGTCTATTGAGGGTGGCATTCTCAAGTCACCAGAAGGACGTATTGAAATCGGCAGTGTTGGCAGCAATCAGGCTGTGAGTCTCGTGCCGATAGAACAAGGTTGGAAGCTGGGTTATGAAGCTGGGACGAGTTTTGCAGACATCGGGTTTTCAGGGAAATCGTTTCTGAGTGCCACAGGAGATGGTGGTGGTGCGATCGCAATCGCTGGTAGAAATATCAATATTACCTCTGAGTCAATAGTACGAGCTGATACGCTGGACAATAGAAATGGGCAACAAATTAGTATCCTTGGGGATGCGATCGTTGTCGATAGATCCAACATCGGCGCTAACAGCTACAGTTCAGGGAATGGCGGACAAGTAAAGCTGGAAGCCAACAACATTACGTTTAAGAATAACAGTGGCGTAGGAAGTCAGGCAGCAGCATCGGGAAAGGCGGGAGACATTACCCTTATAGCTAAGAATTCTTTTGTTGTCAGTAATCAAAGTGGGCTAGGCAGCCCTACCTTTGGTGTAGGTAATGGCGGAGTGATAAACGTTGAAGCTAATTCGGTGCTGCTTGAAAAGGAAGCTGGATTTGGTGCGAGTTCTTTTGGTAAAGGCGGCGTCGGTGAAATCAATATTAAAGTTGGCGATTTGGTAATGCGCGATTCTGGTATTGGTAGTGACTCCTCATCGGTAAGTAATGGTGGAAAAATCAACATCAACGCAAATTCTTTTCAACTCGAAAGAGGGTTGGGAACTGTAACTTAAAATCTGTAAATATCTGGACATAACTTCCGGAAT
>NZ_QMEB01000315.1:0-3002 GCF_012912135.1 Brasilonema bromeliae SPC951
TTTGAGCCAAGAAATTTATTTCTTGGCGGACGAAAAGTATGGTGCAAGATCTGAGTATACAAAAAACGAGCGCGGAGGGATTTGAACCCCCGACCCACAGGACCGGAACCTGTTGCTCTATCCACTGAGCCACGCGCCCTTAAATAAGCAAACATTAAAATTTGCTATTCTAATCCATTGTAGCATAGTCTTGGAATAAAGTGGGCGATCTGCAAAGGAGCGCAAGCGAAGCTATCGCCTAATTTGACAAAAACAAGCTCGGATTAACTTGGAAAAACTCCCCTAAAGCCTCAGCTTGTTCTTTACTGATTTCTAGCTCACCATTGACTACTTCGGCTGTGACATCCCTCGAACCAAGAATTTTTACTAAATCAGCTTTTTCCAGACTCCTAGCCTCCATCAAATGAAGGAGTCTTGAGTGTGGCGTTGAGGCATTAATCTCATAGTGCTTATCTTCAAAATCCTCAATTAGTCTTACCAATAGTTCCAACACAGCATCTTCTTCTGGAGTCAGGTTAGGACGAGAAAGCAGTTCTTCAACAATTGCGATAAATTTCTCGTTTTCCTCTTCACTTTTTATAATTCGAGGTTGATGTTTAGACAGCAATTCGCTGTAAATTTTTGGATTAAAAGTAAGGGTCATTTTTCCAGTTATCTTTGTCATATTCGGCATGAGTTAGAACGTATTTGATATAGGTTACCTGCTTCGCATAATTGATACTAACGATTAAGCGATATTTATTGCCCTTAATATTGAAAACCGTAAAATTGCCAACGGCTTCAGCTTGAGGATAAACTGCCTGAACTTCAACAAGACTAACCCACTCTGCTTGACGGGCAGTTGTGTACCAGTCATCAAGGGCTTCACAGGAATCAGCGTGCTTTTTGCATTATTCTCGCAGCTTTCTCCGACTAATAACGTGCATTAAGTGATAATTATCATATTTTTCTAATTTCTCAGCCTGAGACTATTCTAATAAATGGAGGGTCAAGAAAATCGCTGAGGTCTTGGCTTTGTAACAAAATCGTCCATATCAAGTATAGCGATCCTATTTGATTTGTGAAAATTGAAAGCCACAGATCCCCGACAACTTTTACGAAGTCGGGGATCTTCGGGGATCAAGTTTGCTCACGTCAGCGCAAAGCGTGCCCGCAAGGCTTATGATTTAGGATTGCGATAGATGCATAATGTGCAGCAAAATACAAGAATAAATCGCTGCTCATTTTTCCCTGATGTTCCGGAAGGTGAGCTTTTATCAGTTACCAGTTAACAGTTAGCAGTTATCAGTTATTAATTGTTCACTGTTCACTGTTCACTGTTTCCTGTTCACTGTTCACTGTTTTATGCTCTTGATATTAGATTTCCCAGGGTATTATTCCCGGAATTTGGTTTTACCTCAGGGTGCACGATTTTTCTAATTTGTTCGCCAGATACTATCAGCAAATGCTTGCCATGTCAGCATTAACTCAAATATATTGCCTAACGAGGTTGTATGAGCATAGGCAGAGCAATTCTCTTTATTGCCTTGGTTATTCCAGGTTTATTGGTAGCGGGGTCATCGCTTTACTCGTTTAACACTGAATATACGGAGTTACAAAAAACCGAAAGGTATGTGGACAAGTTAGCTAAGGATGGAAGAACCAATAATAGACAGTTGGATCTTGCCTATCATCGTAGTTTTGTTCATCGCATGAATGCATTCAGCAATGGGACTTGGGGCTTTATTGGTGCAACGATCGCAGCGATCGGTGTACACGGAATGGCTACAACCAATGAGGAAACAATTCAAGACCAGCGAAAGACATCAAAATAGTTATGAGTGGTGAGTTCTGATGAAGGATTAGGGGACAAGACAATTCAAAATTCAAAATTCAAAATTCAAAATTCAAAATTCAGAATTTAGAATTAGAAGTCTCTCCCTGACTCAGCACTTCACTGCTGAACACTGTTTATCAATTCCTTCAAGTCAGCTAAAGCGCGATCGCGATAACGTCCATAACGCTCTTGTTTATTTTTGATTTTCTCACCCAATTCTGGTAATATCCCAAAATTAGGGGGCATTGGTTGAAAATGCTTAGGCGAAGCGGAACTGATAAACTCAAACAGTGACCCCATCATCGTCGTCTTGGGTAGAGTCAAAGGTTCTTTCCCCAAAGCCAGCCGCGCTGCATTCGTTCCCGCCAACCAACCACCGGCTGCGGCTGCGGTATATCCTTCAGTTCCAATTAACTGTCCAGCAGCTAGCAACGTTGGACGGTTGATAAATTGCAAACTAGGCTGCATCAGCACAGGCGCGTTGAGAAAGGTGTTGCGGTGCATGACTCCCAACCGCACGAACTCAGCATTTTCCAAACCAGGAATCATTTGGAAAATACGCTTTTGCTCACCCCAACGCAGATTTGTTTGGAATCCTACCATATTCCAAAGTTGACCTGCTTTGTCTTCTTGCCGCAACTGTATCACAGCATAAGAACGTTCTCCAGTCCGACTATCCGATAACCCGACTGGCTTAAGAGGACCATAACGCATTGTATCTTCTCCTCGCCGTGCAAGTTCTTCAATTGGAAGACAAGCTTCAAAAAATTTCGCCGTTTCCCGTTCAAAATCCTTCAATTCCACTTGTTCAGCAGTACGCAGTTCTTGCCAAAACTGCAAATACTGCTCTTTGTTCATAGGACAGTTTAAATATGCAGCTTCACCTTTGTCGTAACGAGAGGCGAGAAAAGCAATATCGTGGTTAATCGATTCTCCCACAATGATTGGGCTTGCGGCATCAAAAAAGCTGAGGTATTCCATCCCTGTGAAACGCTGCAAATCTTCTGCCAATTCCGGACTTGTTAAAGGACCAGTTGCCAAAACGACAATTCCTTCAGGAATAACACGTAATGCCTCTCGACGCAGTTCAATCAGAGGATGCTGAGCGAGAGTTTGCGTCAAGTCCTGACTAAATTGTCCTCTATCGACTGCAAGCGCCCCACCAGCAGGAACCGCGTGTTCATCA
>NZ_QMEB01000315.1:3016-6008 GCF_012912135.1 Brasilonema bromeliae SPC951
GGCGTAGTTCTTCATGCAAAAGACCAGCAGCGCGATCGCTTGCCATTGCCCCAAAAGAATTGCTACACACCAATTCCGCCAAATGTTCCGTGTGATGCGCACCACTGAAGCGATTTGGGCGCATTTCCCAGAGAACAACCGATATTCCAACAGAGGCTATTTGCCAAGCTGCTTCTGTCCCAGCTAGTCCACCTCCAATAACATGAATTGTTTGTTTTTCCATATTTTTATTCTGTAGCTTCTGAGCTGCCTTTGTTGGTCATTCACCCCGAGGAGACTCGGACTGGTGTTTGAGCATTTACTCCCGAAGAACGAAGTTGATGAGGGTCTGATAGCCTCGTGACTGTCGGTTCTTGAACCAGGCTACCACATCGGCATCAAGCCGCATATTCACGGGAACTTTCGGTACCCCTGGTTTTCTAATTGTATCAACCCTAAAGTGAAACAGTATTGTAAATATTAGCCACCAATCAAAACCGAGTTACAACCACGGGTAATTTTATTAACTTGTATGCTTAGAATCAAAATTAGCCAAAAATCGAACTTAATTTCCACAGCCTTTAGGTTGTATGTGGCAAAATTTAAGATAATTCATCTTGTTCTTGGTTAAATAGTAATGCTCCTCGGTCAAATTCTCCGCCAGCGCTACAAAATTCTCAGACTCTTAGGAAGCGGTAGCTTTGGAGTTACTTATTTAGCTGAAGATTTAGATTTACCCGATCATCCTCTGTGTGTTGTAAAAAACCTCAAGCAAATGCAAAATCCAGATGAATTGCAACTTGCCAGAGGGTTATTTGACAGAGAAGCAAAGGTTTTATATCGCTTAGGCAATGAGTGCAGTCAAATTCCCCGACTTTTCGCCCACTTTGAAGAAAACGGCGAATTTTATCTAGTACAAGAATTTATAGACGGGCACGATTTAAGTGGGGAAATTTTTCCTGGTAAGAGGTTAACTGAAGCTGAAGTTACACAGCTATTACAGGAAATTTTAGAAGTTCTTACATTTGTTCACAATAAAAATATCATTCACCGAGACATCAAACCACAAAATTTAATGCGGCGCAAGACAGACGGCAAAATAGTATTGATAGACTTTGGCGCTGTCAAGCAAATTAGCGCATTAGTAGTTAATGCTCAAGGGCAAACAAACGTCTCCGTTATTGTTGGTACTTATGGCTATATGCCCAGCGAACAATTGAATGGGTATCCCAAGTTAAGCAGCGATGTTTATGCAGTGGGGATGCTGGGGATTTATGCTTTAACTGGGATCAGACCTCAAGAACTGCCAAAAAACTCCGAAACTTTGGAAGTCATTTGGCGAAATCGGGCTTCGGTTAGCCCTAGACTGGCAGATGTATTAGATAAAATGGTGCGCCATAACTTCAATAAACGTTATCAAACAGCATCCGAGGCGTTGCAAGCGCTAAGACCATCTTCATTACCCTCACCATCGCCATCACCGTTACCACCGGTATCGCCACCACCAACCTCAACACCACGAGAATTAAAACTTTACCAGAAAATATTAATTGGTACTGGAGTTGGGGTGGGTGTGCTAATTGGAGTGGGATTGTTATTTATGAGTTTTTGGAGACAACCCACACCCGATCTAGAAAAACCCGTAGCTTATTCAGGACAACCCACACCCGATTCACAAAAAACCGTCGCTGATTCCAAACAACCCACACCTGACTCGCCACAAACCACATATGATTCGCCACAAGCCACATATGACGTGCAACTGGTTTGCCCAGAAACACCAATACCACCTCTACCAAGTACGCCCGGTAGGAAAATTGGTCCAGCCACAGTTTATGGTTTCCCAAAGAATTCACCACTGACAGGCAAAGGAATCATTATCTTTCCCGATCGCAAGTTTGGTGGATATGTTCGATATGATGGAGAACTAAAAAATGGAGTATATAGCGGTTGTGGAAACTTGGTACGTGGAAATGGTGAGCGTTACGTAGGTCAGTTTGATAAGAATTCTTTTCAAGGCATTGGAAAATATATTTACAAAAATGGTTGTCAATATATAGGAGAATTCAAAAACAACCAGTTCGATGGTCAAGGTACATGGATATCTAAAGACGGCTCGCCTTATAGTGGAATTTGGCACCAAGGAAAATTGCAAGGAAGTAATAAGGTTTTAAGCTGCCAATAATTTTTAATCTTATATTATGTCAGGATACATTATCCGAGCCAGTGTTGAAATAATCACATTACTTAGGAAAAAATTTTCTATCAATTAGGAAAAGCATAATCATCAAGCCAAAGGAATATTGTAATTTTTTTTTTGCAAAAATGTATGATAAAATCACAAACTTTAAATTGGACTTATTACGTTATATTTTTAGTATTTTTTACTTAAAAGAAAACTAAACACAAGTAGTTCAAGCTAAAAAACATGAGATTATGTAGAGTGTGTTAAGCGCTGCCGCAATGCTTATAAACGCATCATTCGGCGACCTGCAACACTCCAAAACCGATTTTACAAGCTTTATTTGCTCATACCTTTGGGCTGTCTACCTTCTAGCTTCAAGTACCAGCCTGCGATCGGTCTATTTATGTCTTCGGTGTGTGTTGATATTTAGAGGAGTGATAAATGAATCAAAAATTACTTACAAAGCTGAGATTAGTTTTGTCTAAAACTTCTTTACTAGGTATTACTAGTTTAGCTATTTCTCTACAACCATCCTTAGCGCAACCTTCGGCTGTTAATCGATCGCCAACAACACCATCAACCTTACCACCTGCAAAAAATCCGATCAGCCAAACACCTCCAGAAAATCCCGTCAGTCCAAGCCCAACACCTTCACAAAATCAGACACCTAGTCCAACACCTCCAGAAAATCCCCTCAGCCCTACCCCAACACCTTCACAAAATCAGATACCTGGTCCAACACCTCCAGAAAACCCCCTCAGCCCAACCCCAACGCCAACTTTCACACCATCACCAACGCCGACTTTAACACCATCACCAACCCCAACC
>NZ_QMEB01000316.1 GCF_012912135.1 Brasilonema bromeliae SPC951
CCCTCTTGCCAAGCCTCAATAAACCTTTCGTCTTCTTCGGTCACAGCATGGGCGCAGTGGTTAGCTTTGAACTTGCGCGACGACTTTATCAAAATTATCGCTTGACTCCATTACATTTATATGTATCTGGTCACCGCGCTCCACAAATTCCCGATCCAGAACCACCTATTCACAATTTGCCAGAACCAGCATTCTTAAATGAACTACGCCGCTATAACGGTACGCCCAAAGAAGTACTAGATAACTCCGAACTCATGCAACTGCTTCTTCCAATCCTGCGGGCAGATTTTGCTGTTCTGGAAAATTACGTTTACACTCCCTCTGTTCCACTAACTTGTCCCATTACTGCTTTCGGGGGCTTACAAGATTGGAAAGTCAGTCGTGAAGATTTGGCAGGTTGGCAACAACAGACTAATGGTGCTTTTTCAATACAGATGTTTCCTGGAGATCATTTCTTTGTGTACTCATCCCAGTCACTCCTGCTACAGCAGCTTTGTGAAGAACTGCATAGCTACGCCCGCAAGCTAAATGTGTAAAAAAATGCTATATAAACCCCTCTTTTTCAGCAAAACTTCGTAAACGAGGAAGACACTGCCGTTGATAAAAACTACTCAAAGTGGAAACAGGTAAATTAAATTCCGCTGATAGTTCCTTCCAACTCACTTCTGGTGGCATACGTTTCAAAATTAACACTTGACAATTCACTTGCGGATGTCCTTGAATGTATGTCTGGCGCAGTTCTCCATCAGCGTCTTTCTCTGCCCACGATCTAACGTTTTCTAAAATAGGAGGAATATCAGGTTCAGCAGCAAGGTTATCTACAGGATTAACAATTTCACTTGCTTCACCCAAGCGAAACTGGTTGATATTAGCAGAAACTATTCTGGCTTGTTGTCGTTGATGATCACGGTAAAAGTCTTGCAGTCTGCGTTTTAGATAAACATTCAGCCAAGTTATAACACTACCTAAAGAAGAATCGTACCTCTGACCTGTTGTTCCTTCACAAATGTTGCGACAAAAATATAACCAAGTTTGTTGCAATGCATCCTGATAGTAAGGAGTCGTTTCCCTCCAGAGTTTGCTTGAGGTTAAACGAATGACTCGCGTCAGCAGTTTTTGACGTTCTGGACTTCCGGGTAGGTGTTGACAAGCTTCGTCAACTAAGCAGGATAACAGTTCCTCATCCATAGCATTTGTGGCAAAACAGCAAGCATTATCAGTATTGCTCAGAAACTGATTCTATAGTATTACCCCTCGTCGCGATATTATATGCTATGCCCTTTTTTCAGAGGTGTCTTTTGGCAACTATTCAGTGTAGAAATGTGACGTTTTCCAATATCCAAGCGATTCTGTTTGACAAAAATGGTACGTTAGAAGACTCAGAAGCTGATTTACGTGCTTTCGCACAAAGAGGAGCACGGATAATTGATGCCCAAATTCCTGGCACTGGGGAACCATTGTTAATGGCATTTGGTGTTAATGGTGATAACCTCGATCCAGCGGGTTTAATCGCGGTGGCGAGTCGTCGCGAAACAGAAATTGCTGCAGCAGCATATATTGCGGAAACTGGACGGAGTTGGTTTGAGTCGTTGGCGATCGCCCGTCAAGCTTTGGACGACGCTGAAAAATACCTTGGCAATACACCTTCACCTTTGTTTGTAGGTAGTTTGGAAGTGCTAAAGTCTTTATCGGAAACTGAATTGAAATTAGGAATTCTTTCAGCAGCGACAACCCAAGAAGTCCGTGCTTTTGTCAAGCATCATCAATTAGGTGATTACATTCAATTATCTATGGGAGTCGATAAAGGACCAAGTAAACCAGATCCAATTTTATTTTTGCAAGCATGCCAAGCTTTAGGAGTCCAACCAAGTGCTACGCTCATGGTAGGAGATTCTGTGGGTGATATGCAAATGGCGCGTCATGCTAAAGCTGCTGGTTGCATTGGTATTACTTGGGTGGGGAAGGCGGAGAATGTCAAAGGTGCGGATGTGGTGATAAATCGACTGGATGAAATTCAAGTTGTTAGTGAATGAATCATAGCCATTCTGTTGTTGAGCGATAAATAATTCTTTGCTCAACAACTTTGCTAAAAACTAGCAAGCGCTTTTATGTATTGAATTCTAAAATCAAACCTCATCAATTAGAAAGCAATTGTGCGTTTAAAGCTTTGGTAATGCGATCGCTCGTTTCTTCCAAATGAGCCAGCGTGTAAATATCCAACTTACCACCGTGTTGTTTAACACCAACATCAATAGCTTTCAGCAGTTCACGCAATTCATACCAAGCGATTGTACGACCATCTTCAGGGACATAAGTTGTACGCAACACCATCCCTAGCAAAATATTCAGATGTTCCCGTTGCAGGGAACGGCGGATGCTAGAAATTGACATATGTGATTCGGAAGTGAAAACTTCTGTCCAAATGTCTTTTTGCAATGTGTCAAACAGTTCTGGTATTGTCAGGGATTCCCCAGGCAAAGTTTTTAATTCTAGATCACGTAAACGATTTAAGCGATCGCCATCTAATAAACTTCGCAATATCACACTTTGAAGCTGCAAAATACGCTCATGAATTGGATAATCGAGACGGTAAACAGGTATAGGGTTACCCCAGTGTGAAAAGCGCGATGGTGCTAATTGATTCAGCAATTGTGATGAAAAACGAAAAGCATCCTGATCAAATACATATTCATGTAAATTTGTCAATATCTGACGTTGTTTTTCTAGAGGAACTGGTACAAAGTGAGCATGAGTATCATCTAAAGCATGGTGACGCTTAAAAGACTGCCCACCAATGTATTTAGTGAGCAAAATGGCATTACGGAAATAGTATTGAAATATTCTGTTAAATAATAGACGTCGCTCACTATAACTTTCTCCTTTCAAGGGAGAACGCTTATCTAGACGCTGCCACATCATGCGGGCATTATCCATTTGCCATTGAGAATAAACTAACACATCACTACTCATATCCCAGACATTTGCCAGAGGATTGATATCCCAAATATCTTCATCTGTGGCGTAAGATAATTCTGGTTGAGGCGACGCTAAAGCAATTTGCTCTAAAAAAGGCTTTTCAGTCAAAGGAGTGATTCCCTCAAGCATCAGATGCGAGTACCTTTTGTAACCGTACTCAATTGCCCATTCGTCGTAGGGACCAATAATCGCGGGAAAATAATCGCCTTGTTGTACTCCTTGTGGTGCGATGTTGACAGGTACATAATCCATCACTGAACCTACCAAACCTTTGGTGTGAGTGATTTCAGTATTGTTTAATTCCTCGGGTGCTAACATTGTGCTACCGTGAAAGTTGTGGCGTAAACCAAGGGTGTGTCCAACTTCATGAGCGATCAGAGAACGTAAATATTGATGTACGTACTTTTTCATTTGGTCACTACTTGGTGTAGCATCTTGCACGAGTGAGAGCGTTAACGCTCCCATTGCGGCTTGAAAAGATGACTCCATACCGTAGTAGAAGTCAGAATCATTAGACCAAGATTCTCTGTTTTCAACTATTGATTTTTGAATTCCAGTTGCATTGTGCTGGCTCATTTTGACTCCAGACTTTGCATAGATACTCATCGGGTAGAGGTCATCTGAATTTGCTTCTATCAATGTGTGATAATTTTGCTGAATTGAGCGCACCATATTGGCATCGACAATGATGTCTGCATCTAAGATTTCCCCAGTGAGTGGGTTAACGCGCATTGGTCCTCTGGCAAAACCTGCATCTAGAGAATTAAACCAGCGAATTGTGTTGTAACGCACATCTGCGGGGTGCCAATCAGCATCATCTGGCATTTGGCGGACTTCAATGGCGTTTTGAAATCCTACTTTTTCAAATGCTTTGTTCCACATCAAAACGCCTTCACGAACTGCATCGCGGTATTCTAACGGTACGGCATTTTCAATCCAAAACACAATCGGTTTTTTAGGTGGAGACAAAGCAGCATTTGGATCAGATGGTTCAAGATGCCAACGATTGATGTAACGTACAAATGGTTCTTTGCCAATATTGCCAGAGAAGTTCTGGAAGGCAGTAATAAAATATCCAACTCTGTCGTCAGCAAATCTGGGAATATAGCCGTTGTTTTCTCTGAGTTGGGAAAAACTATAGTGTACTTTGAGCGTGAGTGCCCTGCTGTCAGGTAAGGTGATTAAATCTGCTCCTTCTGGTGATGAAAAACCATAAATCGAATCAATCTCTAGATTTAAAGGAAGGCTGTTGACATCACCCAAATATGACTTACTTTCTTGTAACTGATATTCAGTTTGCAAAGAGTATTTTAATAGAGAAGTTAATCCAGGAAAGTCCTGCATGAGCAGGTCATTTATATCAATCAGAATATTTTTTGTGTATGGGTCGATACAAACTATATTAACTGCATAAAGAACAGAGTCGCTAAATGAACGAGCAAGCGATCGCTCTTCTGGTTGACCCGCTTCTGTGCGGAACTTAACATTACGAATCACAAAGTGCAAATTATTGTTAACTCGCTGGAAGTAGAACAGAAAATCTTGTAACGGGAGTCCACTATAAAGTCCACTTTCCCCAACGCCTGACTCCAAAGTTACTATACCCAAGTAATTTTTGTTGAGTTGTTCTGGCTTAATTTCCCAATAGATTTCGCCAGAATCTTTAGCGCGATAAAGCGTAAAAAGTCCCTCTAACTTATCTGCACCTTTGATTATCTCGCGAAATCTTCGGAAATCATCCTTTCTGTTCTCTTGATGCGTATTGTCAGCCATTGCTAACTTTTCAATTCCCGGTAGTGTATTTAATTGCTGTACGTAAACATCTGAAAGTTGGTTAGCTTTTGCGTCATTAGCTCCTAGCAACAGGTTGTACAATAACGTTATATATATTAATAATCTTGTTATCCAGTTTTTCATACTTCAGCTTCCCGTGGCAAAGCAGATTTTATCTCTGCATCCCCCTTAAGTATTAATAGATTAGCTGTTTTTATATTTTTAATAAAGTTATGTATTTTACCAAAGTTACTAGAAAAGTATGAGTTAATGACTGACTAACTGACACTTAAGTCAGAAAGTAGCGCGTGCGTAAGTCCTAAATTTTTTATTCTTTTATAGAACGTAGGCGTTAGAGCACATTTCTAGACGCCAAAAGCCTGGTGTTGGAAAAAAGCCGTGCTACTAACTCAGCACGAGAAGAAACTTCAAGCTTGCGAAACATTCGTTTTAAGGCTTGCTTAACAGAATTTTCTGTAATCCAAAGGGCTGTACCGATTTCAGCATTTGTTCGCCCTTGTGCGACTAGTTCGGCAATTTGAATTTCACGCGGTGTTAAGCGATTAATATTCACAGAATTGAATTCAGTTGGTTGTGACGATGTTGTTGTTAACCAGGTTGACAGATGAAGGCAAAGGGCACTCAGTTCAGTAAGTTCTTGAGTATTAAACGCAGAAGTACCGCGAACGCGAGTAAAGCCAACTCCGCCCACAAGGCGACCATGACTAACAATTGGTCCAGCCATTACATGCGCGTGATCAGAACGCGGACAAATCATCGACCACGCCCCAGGAGGTAATAATAATTCTTCGTGAACTGGGGCATGATGCTCAACTACGTAACGCAAGACGGGATTATGTTCTAAAGATAAAGCTAATTTAACAATGCCCGGAAGATTTGTTTCGACAAGGGGAAGCTGATCAAAGAAAAAAAGCCCCCAACGTTGAGCAACAAAATACTCACCAATTCTAACCATGACGTGCAGTCGTAGTTCCTGCTCATCACGAGTTTGAGCGATCGCTTGAAATAAAGACTGCAAAGAATTTGTCATCTGAATAGTTACAGAAAAAGTAATTGTAGGTTGGGTAGAGCGTAAGCGAAACTCAACATTGGGCGTATTTGTTGGGTTTCGTTCCAACGGCCCAACCTACGCCTACTACGCCTACTAATTTGCCATCTATAAGTCAATACGGTTCAGTTAAGGCTGAAAACGTTATTGAGGACACGAAAAGAAGGA
>NZ_QMEB01000317.1:0-5486 GCF_012912135.1 Brasilonema bromeliae SPC951
CTTTGCGACGCCAGTCGCCTCAAGTCGGGGGACCCGCCCACGGCGCTGGCTCCCCTTTGCGGTATGCGCTAAGGCGCACGCTACGCGTTCGCTCTTAGCGTGCGCTTGCGCTTACGTTTTTCATATAATTAGGCGCATCTATGGCACTTTACGGGCAAGCTATCATACAGAATTAGTATAAGATAAGACCTCACCCTGCCCTATCGGGCATCCCTCTCCTTATAAAGGAGAGGGAAGGATTTTTGTGACGCAAAAAGCGAGGGTCAGATTTTGAGCGAGATGTGTGTACACCGTAGCTTTATTAAGAAGAGGGATTTCAGGTGAAGTTTTATATTTAATTTGACGCACTGACTTGTTCTTTCTCATGCTCCCGAGCAAAGGAGTGCAAAATATATAGAGAGAGTATGCGTAATTGTGACTTTCCGTTTTGTAGCAACTTATAAAAACCTTCTATTCATCCTTCAGCATCATGGATGTTTATTGCAGCAAACAACACGTAAACAATGAGAAGAACCGCTTTTGCACTCAGTGTGGAGAGCCGTTACCTCTGGCGGTAGGACAAGTTGTCGATAACCGCTATCGAATTATACGTCATTTGGGACAGGGTGGCTTTGGACGCACTTATTTGGCTGAGGATTTAAATCAATCTCAACAACAGTGCGTGCTGAAGGAGTTTGCACCCCAAGTTGAAGAACAACAAGATTTAGAAAAAGCGAAAGAACTGTTTGAACGAGAAGCGAGTGTGCTCAAAAAACTACAGCACCCACAAATTCCACGTTTCCACGCCTCGCTACAAGTGCAGTTGAGTAACAAAGATTTTTTCTTTTTGGTGCAAGACTATGTAGAGGGTGAGAACTACTGGGATTTGTTAGAAAGTCGCACAAATCAGGGACAAACTTTTAGTGAGCAGGAAGTTGTCAAACTGCTGCAACAAATGTTGCCTATTTTGTCTTACATTCACTCTGTTAATGTTGTTCACCGCGATCTTTCTCCTGATAATATCATTTTACGGCAGAGTGATAAATTACCTGTGCTGATTGACTTTGGTGCAGTGAAGCAATTGCCAGCTTCTAAGGGTTTTTGGTTTACGCAACTCGGTGGAATTCGGACAATTTTGGGAAAGAAGGGCTACGCACCAGAGGAACAATTACGTCAGGGAAAAGCTTTTCCCAGTAGCGATTTGTACTCTTTAGCAGTCACGGCGCTCGTGTTATTAACTGGTCAAGAACCACAAAAACTGTATGATTCCTATCAGGGACATTGGCGTTGGGGAGAACAAATAAAAGTCAGCCCTAAAATAGAAGCTGTCTTAAAAAAGATGGTGGAATATAAACCAAGCGATCGCTACCAAAAAGCTGATGATGTTCTCAAAGATTTACAGTTTTATAATTCTGCTACCAAACCTATAAATACTCATATGACTAAGCTGAAGACGATGGTTGTTGCTCCTGGGCACAAACGTGTCAAAACTCTTGTTGGTAAGCTGCATAACAAAACTCAAATGGTTGCTCAGGCGTTACCTCTACCTGTTTGGCTTCGTCCTTTTGCTGTCAGTCTTGTGGGTACAAGTGTGATAGTTTTGACATTAGCAGGGACTTGGGCAGTTGTCAATGCTGTTGTTCAGGCTGTATCATCTATTTCTATACCAGCAATTTCATCACCGAAAACTTCACGAGATTCAGATTCTGGTGAAAAACCGAGTGTTAGCAACCAAGAAAATCGCGGTAACCAAATTATCCGTCGCCGTCAGGATCTAGAGATACCAGAAGTCTTTTTTACAAAAATGGTCGATCAAAATTTTTATACTAAAAATCCGCAAGCAAAAGGACGTACTCTCACGGGTAGCTCAGAAGATACGGCTTTACGAAAGGAATGGTTTGCGATCGCACAAGATGTGTTAAATCAACTAGAACGAGCTAATCTCAGCACATCAGCGCGTCGGAAACTCGGAAGCTATAGTGCGCGAGATTACGATAATTGGAGGCGACAAGCACAAGCAGGACAGTTGGGTAACTATACCATCAAGCAACTGAACGAGGACACAAACAAGAAATTTGATAGATTGTTTCCGGGACAGCGACGCGACAATGAGAAACTTGATAAACAGACACTTGGTCAAATATGGTATGCACTTGCTGCTGACCAAATTAGTAAAGTAGAATCTGCGAATTAACCTAAAAGTCAAAAGTCAAAAGTTAAAAGTACTTGACTAATGACTAATGACTAATGACTAATGACTATGAATCCTGTTTATTGCTCTAAAGGACATGAAAATCCAACTGGTAGCCGCTTTTGTCTAAACTGCGGCGAAAAGTTGGATAACCCAGTGAATCAAAGTATTCAAAGCGGGCAAACTTTGAGCGAACGTTACTTTATTGTCCGTCAATTAGGACAGGGAGGTTTTGGACGTACTTATTTAGCTGAAGATATAAACCGCTTTCGCGAACCTTGTGTTTTAAAAGAATTTTCCCCTCAAGTTCAAACACCATACGTTTTACAAAAAGCTGAAGAACTGTTTCAGCGAGAAGCCAGCGTTCTCTACAAGCTACAACATCCCCAAATCCCTCGCTTCCGGGAACTTTTCCGCATTAACCTAGCTGGTAAGGAATACCTGTTTCTGGTACAAGACTATGTAGAAGGGCAAACTTACCGTTCTTTGTTAGATACTAGGAAGCAGCAAGGTTTACGATTTACAGAGGCGGAAGTTCGTTTGCTGATGCAGCAAATTCTGCCTGTTTTGGAATATATCCATTCTATAGGAGTGATTCACCGTGATATCTCTCCTGACAACTTGATTTTACGCAGCACTGACCAACTCCCGATATTAATCGATTTTGGTGGAGTTAAACAAGTCGCTGCAACAGTCGTCTCGCAATATTATCAACCTGGTGCTGCTGGTGGTGGACTTCCAACATTATTGGGTAAGGTAGGATACTCTCCCCCAGAACAGATGCAGACTGGGTTAGTAGAGCCTCATAGTGATTTGTATGCTTTAGCCGCAACAGTACTGGTTTTGCTGACAGGTAAACAACCCCAAGAATTCATAGATGAATATACCCTCACCTGGCGATGGCGACGAGAAGTTAACCTCAGCCAGAGTTTCGGGATGGTGTTGGATAAAATGCTATCGCCAAAACCAAAAGAACGCTATCAAAGCGCTGATCAAGTTCTGCAAGCACTAAGTCCATCACCTGTCAGCTATCCTCCTCCACAGCAACCTGTTCCGATTTCACCACCACCACAAACGCAACAAACTCTAGCTGTATCCCCAACTCCCCCCATTCCTCCCACTCGACAAGAGTCCTCACCTTACGAGAAGCCCTTCTCTACTCCCACCGTCAGCTGGTGGACACCTGGTAAAATCATTGCGATCGCGGTGGTTATAGTTGCTGCTGTTAGTGTGGGTATTTGGGGAGCAAATCAGTTATTTGATTCTTCGTCCCTGTCGCCTAACGATCCAAAACTTTCCTTACAAGAACAGCAGCGTAAGGAAAAATTAGATCAACGCCGTCAACAACTGAATATTGACAAGAAATTTTTTACTAGCTTAGTCAATCAAGTCTTTTGGGAGAAAAATCCAACTGTTAGCAACCGTACCTTGACAGATAAGCCCGAAGATGAACAATTACGGGCACAATGGGACAGCATAGCAGAGGAATTGCTGGCAAAGCTGACGGTATTGAGTTCAGACTCACGTCAAAAATTGGGTAGTTTTGGACAAGCAGAACGCGATCGCGCAAAAGTCGAAGTTAACCAAATCAACGTTGGTAGTCGTTCTCTGTATGATTTAGGCGATGCAGCATTTTACCAGCAATTTCCAGAACAACGCGGCAAGAATTTTATCGATCAGCCCATTGGACAAGTCTGGCAAGGTTTTGTCAGCGACAAACTCAATGCTATCCTTTCTGGCAGTGCTTTCAAGAAAATAGTTTTTGACAAAGAAGCTAGTGGTAGCAGAGTTAGTGGTACCCTCAAACCAGGGGAAGGTAAAGTTTTTATCGCCGGACTTAAAGAAGAACAATTGATGAAAGTCAAGCTCAATGCAAATTCTAAAATTTTGCTTTCAGTGTATTCCCCTAGTGGAAAAATGAGATTTTTGCAAGATTCAACACAACGTAGTTTATCCGTTAAACTTCCAGAAAGTGGATTTTATGAATATGTGATTGTTGCGACGGGGTCAAATACATCAGATTATACACTTGCAATTATCGCAGAGAATCCTGCTCCACCTCCATCACCTACGCCAACTCCTATAGAAACCGTTACACCAACACCGACACCGACATTCTCACCCACACCTACAGAGACACCCACACCCACCACGCCTACAGAGACACCGACACCTACGCCTACAGTAACGTCTACACCGACATCCACACCGACATCTACGCCTACACCAACACCAACATCTACGCCTACACCGACACCGACACCAACATCCACACCCACACTTGCACCTACGCCTACACCGACTCCGACAACACCATAAGCAATACAAAATGTGAGAGAGTTTTTAAAAAGTTTTTTGATACCAAAAAACATGGAAAATCCCCCGAAATCCCCCTTAAAAAGGGGGACTTTTACCACGCCTTTTTAAGGGGGCAGGGGGATCAAGTAAAATATTTGATACTTCTTATATCATGTTTGGATGAACACTTATAAAAAACGAAAAACCCTCCGGGTATCTCCTGCGGAGACGCTACGCGAACGCCAGTCGCCTGCGGAGGGAAACCCTCCCGCAGCGCTGGTCTCACCTCACCCCGCCCTCCGGGCACCCCTCACGCCAGGTGCTACAACGGGGGGAACCCCCGCAACGCACTGGCTCTCCTTATTAAGGAGAGGGGGGTGAAGTATTTTTGTTGTAAGTAATCACCCAAATTTGACATTATCTAAACAAAAATGGTGGAAAACAAGTTTTTAATTCGTTTAGCAAAACCTGATGATTTAGACGTCTTGGTTGAATTCAATCGAGCAATGGCACGTGAAACCGAAGACAAAGACCTTTCTTTAGATATTCTCACTGCTGGTGTAGAAACATTATTGAAAAATCCGATTTTGGGTTTTTATGTTGTTGCAGAAAATCAGAATAAAGTGACTGGTTCTCTGATGGTAACAACGGAGTGGAGTGACTGGCGAAATGGGATATTTTGGTGGATACAAAGTGTCTACGTTCACCCAGAATTTCGTCGTCAAGGGATTTATCGAAGACTCTATGAATTTGTCAAAGAAAAAGCTATAAATCAACAACAGGAACTAAAAATATGTGGTTTTAGACTTTATGTAGAACATCAAAATACTGTTGCACAAAAAACTTATGAAGCCTTAGGTATGAAAGACACAGGCTATATGATCTTCGAGGAACTTGAGTTGGGATGACAAGATGCTCGCTTTGGTTAGCAGTTTTCATAGCAGGTTGCAAAAACCTCACCCCGGTTTTGTCTCTTGCCAAAACCTCCCCTCTCCTTACTAAGGAGAGGGGTGCCCGT
>NZ_QMEB01000317.1:5496-5968 GCF_012912135.1 Brasilonema bromeliae SPC951
GGTTTTGTCTCTTGCCAAAACCTCCCCTCTCCTTACTAAGGAGAGGGGTGCCCGTAAGGGCGGGGTGAGGTAACACTTATGAATGCAACACGCGTATGACCCCACCCCGGTTTTGTCTCTTGCCAAAACCTCCCCTCTCCTTACTAAGGAGAGGGGTGCCCGTTAGGGCGGGGTGAGGTCAAATCAACGTGGAATCAAAGCTTGAACGTTAAATTGACACCAATGGCACAGTACCCAACCTACGTATCTATTTCACCGCAGCACAATTACTAGTAGGTGCTGGTGAGGATCGCTGTGGACCAGTCTTAGTAGGATCATAACCAACCAGCAGCACCTCACCTTTCTCATTAAATATCCAACCCTGTGCAGGTATTATCTTTTTGACAGTTGGCTGTTGAGATGCCTCCTTTTGTGTTGTACTTGTTGAACTTACCGTACTAGCAACAGGCTTAACCAAATCAACCCGCACATT
>NZ_QMEB01000318.1 GCF_012912135.1 Brasilonema bromeliae SPC951
GAGGGTTTCCCTCCGTAGGCGACTGCGAACCCGAAGGGCTTCCCGCAGGGTACTTAAGTTCAAGGCGTACTATCGGTGAAGCACGAGATCTCCAAGACTTTCACAAGTTATGTTTCTCCTTTAAAGCTTCCCATCTTGCCTGATCTGGATCAAAGTCAGGCGGAACGGGAGGAGCATTTTCAAATAAACCCTCAAATGCTTTCACTCTTGACTTTCTCTTAGGTGTTTCTGGTTGTGACTCGGTTTCTGGAACTGTCGAATTAGCAGCCGTTTCAACAGCCTGCAAGACAATCACTTCCACATCTCCGGCTGGGATTTGAACGGGTTCGGTAATCACTAAGTTACCTGCTGTATCGACTTTCCCCTTGAGTTTGTAAGCTTGCATAATATTTCTCCTATGACTCTGCTTCTAGAGTATCCCGCGCTGCCGAAATTGCCTCGCGCAACGATTCTGGACACTCCGCACCCATTTCTTTCCGCCAGATTGCATCAAATTGGCTTTCTCCTAATTGGTTGAGCATTCGTCCTAAATTATTGATATCCAAGCCAATTCGCTCTTGGTTATGCTCTAAGTCAATTTCTAAAGTTTTAATGTAAATTTTCAGCGCCTCAGTCCAATTTTCTTCGGTTTATAACAATCTACCCCAATTTTTCAATGTTCTTGAAGCTGTATACCAATCGCCGAATTGCCCAAAAATTTCAAAGGCTCTAAAGTAATAGGTGTGCGCCTCCTCAAATTGCCGTTGCTCCTCGGCTACCATGCCCAGTTGGTTATAGACAGTTGCAGCGTTGTACAAATCCCCCGCATTTTCTTTAATCTCGACGGCTTTGAGGTAATAGGCACGTGCCTCCTCAAATTGCCGTTGCTCCTCGGCTACGATACCTAGTTGGTGATAGACAGTTGCAGCGTTGTACAAATCTTCTGCATCTTCCAAAATTTTCAGAGCTTTGAGGTAATAGGCGCGCGCCTCTTCAAACTGCCGTTGCAGATACGCAACATTACCCAGTTGGTGATATTCTATAGGAGCGTTGTACAAATCCCTTGCATCTTCTCTAATCTTCAAAGCTCTGAGGTAATAGGCACGTGCCTCCTCAAACTGCTGTTGCTCCTGGGCTACCATACCCAGTTGGTGATACTGACCCGCAACGTTGTAAAAATCCCGCACATCTTCATAAATCTTCAGAGCTTTGAGGTAATAGGCGCGCGCCTCCGCAAACTGGCGTTGCAGATACGCAACATTACCCAGTTGGTGATATTCTCTGGGAGCGTTGTACAAATCCTTTCCATCTTCTGTAATCTTCAAAGCTTTGAGGTAATAGGCGCGCGCCTCCGCAAACTGCCGTTGCAGACACGCAACATTACCCAGTTGGTGATATACAGTAGCAATTTTGTCATTCACTGAGGAGTCATTTAAAGCCGTTAGTTCATCCAGAATTTCTTGATAAATTTTCTCAGCCGTTTTTAAGTCAGCCTTTTGAAGTGCTTCATTTCCATCTATACCCCGCAAATACACCCAGAAATTAAAACCACTTTTACCCTTTACCTTCGCATCTGCCAAGTGGTTGCCAATTTGGTTCAGCACTCGTTTTCGCAGTGACTTAAATTCTGCTTGACGATTCCACCGCTCATACACGTCTCCCAAAGCTTGCAGAATTGTCTGTGCTTCAGCCCATTCCTCCTGCTGTTCAGCAAGTCGCAAGTTTTGCAACAGATTCGGTTCTTCAACTTGCAGCACAAAGCTTGCCAGTTCTGCGTTGCTGATTAGTTTATTACGAGAGTTATCCGCCAACATCGCGTAAAAAACCAGCAACTTTTTTTCCAGTTCACTGATCACCTCCTGCGAATTTATTGAGTTTAACTGTTGGCGTAAATACCACGGTAATGCTGGGTGAATTTTGTAGATAGTATTACCCAAATGTTCCAGAATGCCTGCTGCTACAGCTTCATTAAGTAACCTGAGCCAATCAGCTTCTTGTAAGTTTTCCTCAAACACCGCCTGATATGCTTGTCCATATTCGTCATCAGGATTTGATGATAAATGATTGAGCCAATGAACACCAACTCGCTCACAGAAAAAACCCAAAAACGGCAAATGCCGACGCGCCTGTTCCGATAACTTAGAAAACGAATAATCCAACGACAGCGTGAGAGATTTATCTCGTCCTTCTTCCTCTGCACCAGAAAAAGTATCTAGTCCTTTGCGCAAAGCCTCAATCAACTGTACTGCACTCTGCGTCTTTAAATGAGGCAACACCACTCGCAAAGACAGCGGATGTCCCCCCAACAGTTTCAACAAATCCAAATACTCTGCTGGCAGATTCTTCCTATCTACTCCCGCCGTTTCCAAAATCTTCGCCGCTAACTCCTCAACATCCTGCTTTTGCAGTCCCCGCAAATTCACCAGATTGTACGCACAATCGAGCCAAGACTCCTCGCGGCGACTGGTAATCAATACCCAAGATTTACCGCCGCGCAACTCTTTGAGAAATCGCTGCAAATTCTCTCGCTCATCTGCACTCAACAACGGCTCATTTCCTGTAGGAAATCCCGCGACTGGTTCAAAGTTATCCCAAATCAGCAGACAAGGATTTTTCTTCAGATAGTTGAGTACTCCTTGAACTTGTTTCTCTTCCTGATATTGGGAAAATTTATCTCCCCAAATCTTCCTACCCACTTGATTGACGACACGACTTAGCGTTGCGCCATGTTCAAAAGAAGTAAAGAATATTGTAGAGCGTCCTTGAGTCTCATCCAGCCAGCGCCCAAAACCACAAGCTAACTCAGTTTTGCCGACGCCACCCATGCCTTGCAACAACACGATATTATTTTGGCGAAACGCCCGTTCTAAACGCAATATATCGTAATCTCGCCCAATAAAGCCGTAGCGTCCTTCCTGTGGAAACTCCACCAAGTTGGTCACAACTTCCTCGAAGTAATCTTCGAGATCATCTTCTGTTGGAGTAAAGGGCTTGTAGGATTCCTGCTGATACAACACTGGTACTAACCAATCTTGCAGCGGCTTATCGCCTTTGGGACTAGGGCGCAGTTGCTTATTCACAAGTTCCTTGCGTCCCAAAGCTACCGCGTACTCCAGACTCTCTCCCCGTACTAACTCGCCATACAACCGCCCCATGAAATGTTTAGCAGCTTGAGCATACACAGTATAAGCCATTGCTACCACACCTTTCGCCCCCAAGGATACCAAGCGTGTCGCCACTGAAGAAAATTTTTCTTCTCCCTCCTGAGCAGATTTGCAAGCGTTTAAGATAAAAATCGGCACGCGACAACTTTCTAAATTCTGAGCGATTTGTGCTGCTGTGATGATTTGCGGCGAACCATCATTCGCTTCAAACACTAAAACTCCTTGCCCAGCTGCACCCAAGGTGTGCTGAAATCCTGTGCTATTGGGGTCGAAATTTCCATGTCCATCAAAATGAACGATGTGATAAAACCCCTTATTGGCGTTCAGTTCCCGTTCAAACTGCTCAAAGCTGGGCGGACGCAGGACTTTTATATTGACTTTTTTCTTAATATCTGATAAGGCTGTTAGGAGAGGACGGGCAATAGTTTTGAAGGCAATATCTTGTTCACCGTAGGGACGAGCAATCACGAGCAAAATATTCAGCTTGTCGCTGGGTAACTCACCCATTTCTGCTCGCACAGCGTATTCGCTCAGACTACGAGACATTCCTGCAAGTGAAGGTGCGAGAAATTGGCGTTAGCGAAGCGGCTCCGGAGGAGCATCGCCTGGTGAAAAAAGCAACTCCCAAGGCAAATTCAGCACTTCCGGATTATCAGAAGTCACAACAAGTTCGCACTTATCCAGCCCATCAAAAGTAGCAGCTTGAAAAAATTGCCGCGTTTGCTCGCTACTTCTAAACACTAACTCAAATAACTGCTCTCCCCATGTTTGCAACTTCTGCTCAATCTTGGCTGCATTGTCTGGATATATACCATAGGGAAAGCTGAGATACTCTTCCAAATACCAGCGTAAATCTATCAACGCCTGCTTCTCAAAAGGATGCTGAAATGCTACCGCTGGTGCAGAACGAAGCGCAGCTTGTCCGCGTTGCCAGAAAAGTTGAATCGAATCTCCCTCATGATGAATTCGCAAACAATTTATCGCCATATCTGCTCCACTCGCTAGGTTTACAGTAATACTTCCTTTACTGATGACTTCACGTAAATTCAGAGACTTTCCGGAGACATTTCATCTCTAACGAGTGGTGTTATTTTTTGTTTATTTTTGTAAACTTTTATTGAGCTTCCTTTTTTTGTTCTGTCTGCTGCGAATCGTTTTCGTCAACTTTTTGGGTGTTACCTGCTTTTACCCAACCTTCTTGTTTACCAGCTTCTTTTTCGTCACCACCTTCCAAGCGAATTTTTTGCCAGACTTTATCTTGGCTTTCTTGCAAAACGATAACTCTTGAATTAAATCCAACCCCACCAATACGTTCAGCTTCTTGCTTTGGTTCTCCTCGCAAAATTAAGCCTTGCTTCCAAGTGATACGCGCATGGTAAGCTCCTGGTGGTAATGATTTTGCAGATGGCGTTGGTTTGGGGGTTGGTTTGGCTGAGGCTTTAGCTTTAGCCTGAATTGCAGAGGTTGCTTTGGCTGCTTTAGCCGCAGTTACTTTTGGATCTTCCCCTCTGACTGCAGGACTATCATTGGCAAAAATGGGTTTGGCGGGGGGCATAGAAGTTCGATTGATGACATACAAAGCAGTCGCAAATCCGCCGCCAGCTAAAATAGCGATCGCCAATAAAATCCCAAGCGTATATTTCAGTATATTGACAAAAACCACAGTGACAACCTCACACTACAAATTTATGAATTATAAATTATGAATTCTGAAAATATTGAGTGTTCATAATTCATAATTCCGAACTCATTATTGCAGAGTTGGGGTAAAATGCCGTCGCCTAGCGCGCCTCATACCCCAACATGCCTCTGACATCTTACCCTGACTGAAGTTTAGGAAGACGGTCTCCCTCCAGAAAACCCTTTGGGCATATATGGGCTATCGCTCAATGGATTGTGTTTGGAAGCCAAACGCGCCCTACCAGCCGCCGCCCATTCTTGCAATTTCTGAATTTGTTCGACGGCGGTTCGTGCTAATGGTATAATCTGACTAGCAGATTCTAAAATATCATCGGTTGTAAAGTCCCGATTTTGGCTAAATCCGATGTGCATCGCTTCAATTAATGTTTGCTCAATTTCTGCGCCAGAAAAATCAGGTGTTTCGTAAGCTAATCTGTCAATATCGTAATCTTTCAAGTTATGGGCGCGTAGTCGAGATAAGTGTACATTAAAAATGGCTTTTCTCTCTTCTTGGCTGGGTAAACCAACAAAGAAAATTTCATCCAACCGTCCTTTTCGTAACATTTCTGGTGGTAATGCTTGAATATCGTTCGCAGTCGCAACAACAAACACAGGTGAGGTTTTCTCGGCTAACCAGGTAATAAATGTACCAAAAACACGACTCGTGGTTCCCGCGTCTCCTTTGCTACCAAGTCCGGAAAAAGCTTTATCTATCTCATCTATCCACAAAACACAAGGCGCAAGGGCTTCGGCGACTTGTATCATTTGTCGCGTACGAGATTCAGATTCACCCACCAAACCCCCAAACAATCTTCCCACATCGAGACGCAGCAAAGGTAAATGCCAGTGATGGGCGATCGCCTTTGCAGTTAACGATTTCCCTGTCCCCTGAATTCCCACCAACATCAAACCACGGGGGTGTGGTAAACCGTACTGTCGCGCCCTTTCGGTAAACGCGCCACCCCGACGCAAAAGCCAGTCTTTGAGGTTATCCAATCCGCCAATATCAGAAATTTGCTCAGTGGCTGGGTAAAAGTCGAGGATTTGGGTTTGACGAATTGTTTGGCGCTTTTCTTCCAAAACCAAGTCTACATCTTCTGGTTGCAATTCTC
>NZ_QMEB01000011.1 GCF_012912135.1 Brasilonema bromeliae SPC951
ATTTTAATACACAAGGCAGCAGTGACGCTGAAGCGTCACTGCTGCTTTCTATTCACCACTTGATAAATCTACAAATAAGCGTGCTTGGTAATTGAGGCAATTTAACTTGCTCGCGAGTACCAATGGAAAAAGAATGTAAGCTAAACCTATTCGCTTTTATTTACTTATGTATTTTGTTCTGACTGACTTTGCAACGCTGTGCTTTTCTCCAAGCATGGGGAGTATTTTTATGGTAGCGAAACTGAGAGTAAAAATGATTAAGATTTTGATAGCCTACTTGTAAAGCAATCTGATTAACGGAGTCGTTAGTTGATAAAAGTAAGGCACATGCTTGGGCTATCCGACGCTCAATAATCCAATCATTGACGGTTTTACCAGTAATATTTCGTACTAAGTTGGTTAAGTAAGCTGACGAATAACCAACTGCTTGAGCGACTTCTTTTAGGCTAATACTTTGATGATAATTCAATTCGATAAACTCGAAGACGTCACGCAGTCGGGGAATAGACGGAAATATAAACTGAGGAGTATTTGATTTTTTACTTGACTCAGTTGTAGACAATTTCTCCTGTGCTAGCTGAACACGAACAAGATCATTTTCTGTGCCAATCACTTCAAACCCTGCTGTCTCCAAGCATTTTACTAAGAGATTTTTACTTTCAGGATTCTCATCTATCACTGAAATATTGGTCATTTTTTATCCTAGTATTTAATAAAGTTTTCACGTGATAAGATTGCATCACCTGTAACTCCTTGTATCTGAAGTTATAAGGTTAAGAAGAAGTTATTAAATGAGCAGTCTAATTTTTGTCACCAGTTACGTATCAGCAAAGTACTTAACGCTTTGCTTTAACTGTCGCAACACGCTAGATATAAGTGTGTTATTACATACTTATACGGCGTGTTTTTAATCCTTATGGATTTGAAAAAATGCGGTGTCCTTTTCAGGAATTGAAAGTGCTACCCTTACACCCATTGGTAAGTAGCCATCTAGCTTGAGGACAACCAACTTTGTGATTGGTAGTACCAAAAAAGATTATTTCATCCCCACTTTCTATATAGATATGAGTATCAACGACTTATGCACTTAGCTTCATCCCCATCAGCCCTTAGGCGTCACCAATACCCTACTGATTCTTTTGCTGACTTTTGAATCAGGACTTGCTGAATTCTTCTTCAATAACTATCTTTCACAGGACTTACGCATAAATAACGTAGTTGCACCCGTTGCGACGTAAGGAAGCAATTTTACAATCTTGTTCTTTAGTAACTCTTGCGTAAGTCTTAGTTCCATGAAACCCGACAAAAAAAGTCGGGTATGTTTGACGAGCAAAAACGCTCGTGGTAACATCAATCCACAGTTGACGGACAACCAGGGAAGACTCATGACACAGGCGACAACCAACAACACCCAAGCTACCACTGCCACTTTTAAATCTTTGAAGTGTAAGGAATGTGGTGCGGAGTATGAACTCAAGGCTCTTCATGTATGCGAGTTCTGCTTTGGTCCATTGGAAGTAACCTACGACTATAGCGCCCTACGCTCCACAGTCACCCGTGAAACAATTCAGGCTGGACCAAACTCCATCTGGCGCTATCGTAAGTTTTTGCCTGTGGCTAGTGAGAACCCCATTGATGTGGGAACTGGTATGACTCCGTTGGTTCGTTCCCATCGCTTGGCACGTCGCCTTGGTTTAAATAAACTGTATATCAAGAATGATGCCGTCAACATGCCCACCCTCAGCTTCAAAGATAGGGTGGTATCAGTTGCGCTCACCCGCGCACGGGAGTTAGGTTTCACGACAGTTTCTTGCGCTAGCACTGGTAATCTAGCAAATTCTACTGCTGCTATTGCGGCACACGCTGGTTTAGACTGCTGCGTGTTCATTCCTGCTGATTTAGAAGCTGGAAAAATTTTAGGTAGCCTGATCTACAGTCCAACCCTCATGGCTGTTAAAGGTAACTACGACCAAGTCAACCGCCTCTGTTCTGAAGTAGCCAATACACATGGTTGGGGTTTTGTCAATATTAACTTGCGTCCCTACTACTCCGAAGGTTCTAAAACACTGGGCTTTGAAGTAGCAGAACAACTGGGCTGGGAGCTACCCGACCACATTGTCGCACCTTTAGCTTCTGGTTCACTGTACACAAAAATTTACAAAGGTTTCCAAGAATTTGTAGAACTTGGTTTGGTGGAAGGAAAGGATGTTAGGTTTAGCGGCGCACAAGCTGAGGGATGTTCACCCATCGCCCAAGCTTATAAAGAAGAACGCGACTTTATCAAGCCAGTCAAACCCAATACCATTGCCAAATCTCTTGCAATTGGTAACCCAGCAGACGGGGTCTATGCTGTAGAACTAGCCAAGAAAACTGGTGGTCATATAGAATCAGTCACGGATACCGAAATTATCGAAGGCATTAAGCTCTTGGCAGAAACAGAAGGTATCTTTACAGAAACCGCTGGTGGAACAACTATTGCTGTGCTGAAGAAGTTGGCAGAAGCTGGTAAAATTAACCCAGATGAAACCACAGTGGTATACATTACTGGCAACGGCTTAAAAACCCAAGAAGCTGTACAAGGTTACATAGGAGAACCTCTGACAATTGAAGCGAAACTCGATAGCTTTGAACGAGCGTTAGAGCGTTCCCGGACATTGGATCGCCTAGAATGGCAGCAAGTCTTGGTTTAGTCATTAATTAGTAGTCATTTGTCAATTGTCATTTTTCTTTTGTTCTAAACTTATGACAATTGATAAGTTTTAACTCCCAATTCACGATTCTCCGAATTTATGAGTGTAAAAGTTTTAGTTCCCACTGCTCTGCAAAAATTCACCAACAACCAAGCCACCCTAGAATGTAAAGGTGAAACGATCGCACAACTGTTTGACTCTTTAGAAGAAAACTGTCCTGGTATCAAGTCGCGCTTATGCGATGAAGCTGGACAACCACGGCGGTTTTTGAATCTGTACGTCAATAGTGAAGATATTCGGTTTTTGGATGGGAAAGATACAGAACTCAAAGATGGTGATGAAGTAAGCATTGTACCAGCTGTGGCTGGAGGCTAGCACCGCTACGCGGAAGTCAAAAGTCAAAAGTCAAAAGTCAAAAGTGAGCCAGTGCGGTGGACGGGTTCCCCGGCATAAAGCAACTGGCGAACCCCGAAGGGGTCAAAATAATTATTTTGAATCAATGACTTTGGAATTTGAATTGATTTGTGCTTTAGGAGCAAGGCTTGGGTAGCTTGATAAAGCGATCGCTGTCGAGAGGCGTGGCTGTGTCAAAATGAAAGTGACTTAACCACGCTGTGATCTCTCAAACGCAAGACAAAGGATAGAGCTGAGCAATGGCAGAAGAAACAAATCACAATGAAGCTGGGGAAGTTGCTCCCAGCACTGTAGATAAGCAGGCTCCCAGTGTCGCTGAAGAACACGCTCCCAGTACAGACTCACCCGAAGCGACAGACATCCCTACAGCAAACGCGCCTGATCCCAAAGCGGCGAAATCAGAAGCGGATCCCGACGATGCAGCAAAAACAAAGACTGCTGCACCGAAACGCGAGAAGCCAGCTGGTGCAGCAGCTAAAGCCGCCGCAGGAGATCAGCCAGACGCTAAAGCAGCCGCCGCAGAAGAGAAACCAGCTAAGGCAAAAAAAGAGAAAGCGCCAGCTGTTGAGGATAAGCCATTTGGAGAGTTTATCCAGCAAGATTATTTACCAGCGGTACAAAAGGCGATCGCCAAAGAAGGAGTGCAAGATTTAGCCCTGAATTTTGCCAAGCAAAAAATTTCCATCGTTGGTTTTGACAAGTCTGAGGAATGCTGGCAAATCATCGGTACTTGGCAGAACGGTTTACGTCAATTTAACCTGTATTTTACACAAGAAGATATTCAAGGGAAGAAGGCTTTTTCCTGCAATGAAGGTAAAAAGCCCAGTACTCTTGAGTCATTCTTAATTGATGAACGTAAAGTCACCCTTGACTTACTCGTTTATGGACTCCTACAGCGCTTGAACGGTCAAAAGTGGCTGGGAAGAAATTAATTTAGTTCGTGGAAATGGTAGGTAACGGCTCCAGTCTCGGGGTCGTTGTCTATCTTCACATATCCTGATTTCAGCAACTCCTTAAAAACAGCTTCCACTTCAGCAAAGTTTGCACCCGTTTCCATAACTGCTTGAGTTACAGTGAGTTGACCTCCCCTTTTTTCTGCAGCTCTGAGTAATTCCATCGTTAATTTTTCCTGAGGAGAGCGGTAAACTTGCGCCGCAACAGCTGGCTGATTCAAAGGAACACCCAAAGGTGATAAACCTGCTTTTGCTCTGAGTCTCATTTGTTGTTCATCTACCATGTTGGGGATAATGAACAAGTCTACAAACTGCCCGATACCAAGCACACCACCAGTTAACAGCCACAATAAACCCGTCCCGATCTTGCCGTTGTATAAACGGTGCAGTCCGCCCAAGCCAACAAACCAGGCTGCACTCAAGATGTAGGAGACAAGAAGACGTTCTTGAGTATCTTTACTATTATTGTTTTCTGCTTTCATCTCGTTTCTATCCCCTCTAATTTATTCTTTCCTAATTACAATTTTCCTACTTTATTTTTTTCATATCAGGATGTGCTGCCCGAGTTGTCTGATTTGTCATATCACCACCACGACTGAGCAAAGCAAGCGCGTTACAAGCGACGAACGTGATTGGATAGTCCTCATTTCTAAAATAACTAAACTATAAAAAAATTTACTGGTTTATAATGTCACATTAACCGCAGAAACGATTATGCTGCTATATATTTACAGTATGGTTGGTTTATGCTTACCTGACGTCACCCAGTGAATTCATTTTGCTGGATGATTTGAGTTCGCATGAGCTTCTATTACAGGCTACACATCCTCAATTGACGATTTCCAAAAAAATTGAAGTGTTGTTGCAACTCTTAACGTATGAAGTGTCTGTTGTCGCCCTACACCTTGGTACACTTAACAATACGAATATAATACTGTCCTCATACTGTGCCTTGTAAGTCCAGTTCTACAGGCTGTGAGGTAGCATTAAGGGAGGATTTTCAACGCCAGATGCTCCACTTGGGGAAACACGCCAGGTCGCACAACGGGGGGTACCCCCGCAAGCGACTGGCTCCCCAAGACCGCACTGGCTCCTCGTGCTGGCTCTGGCAAACCCGTAAGGGTAAAAGTATTACTGTTGACTTTTGCAGGCACTCAAGATAATAAGACACTCGTGGCAATCAAAACATGGTAGATTCCCTCAAAAAACCAGGCTTTGAAGAAATGCGGTCCGGGATTAAAGTCCCAGCCAAAGAAACCCTACTGACACCCCGATTCTACACGACCGACTTTGATGAAATGGCACGGATGGACATCTCGCCAAACGAGGACGAGTTGAAAGCCATTCTCGAAGAGTTTCGTGCAGACTACAACCGCCATCACTTTGTTCGAGATGCCGAGTTTGAACAATCCTGGGATCATATTGATGGGGAAACTCGCCGATTGTTCGTTGAATTTCTAGAGCGTTCGTGTACGGCAGAGTTTTCTGGCTTTTTGCTGTACAAAGAACTCGGTCGCCGCTTAAAAGACAAGAGTCCTGTTTTGGCGGAATGTTTCAACCTCATGTCTCGGGATGAAGCACGTCATGCTGGCTTCTTGAACAAAGCGCTGTCGGACTTCAATCTGGCGCTGGATTTAGGGTTTTTGACCAAGAGCCGTAATTACACCTTCTTTAAGCCAAAATTTATCTTCTACGCGACTTATCTCTCGGAAAAAATTGGTTATTGGCGGTATATCACAATTTATCGCCACTTAGAAGCACATCCAGAAGACCGGGTTTATCCGATTTTCCGCTGGTTTGAGAACTGGTGTCAGGATGAAAACCGCCACGGGGATTTCTTTGATGCGATCATGAGATCCCAACCGCAAATGTTAAATGATTGGAAGGCGCGGTTGTGGAGTCGGTTCTTCCTGCTGTCTGTCTTTGCGACGATGTACCTTAACGACGTCCAGCGCAAAGACTTCTATGCATCAATTGGTTTAGATGCACGAGAATATGACATCTACGTGATTGAAAAAACCAATGAAACTGCAGGAAGAGTGTTCCCAGTCATACTGGATGTTGAGCATCCGGAGTTTTATCAGCGGTTGGAAATTTGTGTGAAGAATAATGAGAAGTTGACGGCGATCGCTAACTCAAAGACTCCCAAATTCCTGCAATTCTTCCAAAAGCTACCCTATTACATCTCCAACGCTTGGCAGATCTCCCGGTTGTACTTCATCAAACCAATTGATGCTACTAAAATCCAAGCAACTGTTCACTAAGTTGTAAAGTTTTGCTAAAACTTAAGTGGTTCTGTATTATACAGAGCCACTTTTTTTTATCAACGCAGAGGCGCAAAACAATGAGAAGGCTGTTATCAGCTTTAAGCTTTGGAGTGGGTGTGAATTTGGTTGTGATGGCTACTCCTGTTTTGTGTGATACACCTTCAAAAAATGCCCAGGATTTAGATATAAGCCCAGAAATTATTAAAAATAGTCCAGTTCTACAACGTTGGCAACATCAAGTGCCTAACGTGTTGGAAGATATTAAGAATGACCCTAGTTTTCCTACCAAGATACGTCTCGGATCTTCTTACTTTTCTTCTGACGAAGCATTTGGCGTGAATATTGGTGTGGAGGACGTGTTTATTGGTCGTACTAGTCTAACAGTCAGTGGTGAGTATCAAGCGGCGTTCAATGGTCAACGTCAGGTTTATGGTGCAGACTTGCATTATTATCTGCGTCCTTTGGGTAGCTACATCAATATTACACCTGTGGTAGGCTATCGGCATCTGGAAATTAACAGCTACTCCACAGATGGAGTGAATCTTGGTGCGAAACTGTTGTTGGTATTGTCTCGCGGTGGTGCAGGAGATATTTCTTTAACCCAGAGTTGGATTGCTCCGGGTACTGGAGAAGAAGTTGGTTTAACAACAATATCAGTCGGTTATGCTCTCACTCAGAATATACGTATATCCACAGATATCGAACAGCAAAATAGTAAACAAAATAAAGAGACTCGCTTGGGTATAGTTTTTGAGTGGATGCCTTAAAATCAGCTTGCTTGTAGGAGCTATTTTACTTTTCTAGTGGTATCGATTCATAAATCCAGCAACTTTGGCTTTGTGTAATCCGTAACTCTCATTCCATTTACAGCTGCGACAATGAAACCTAATTTTGTTGAGTGATTCCCACTCGATAAAGGATAGTTGTTTAATGTTGCAGACAGGACAAATATCGTATTGAGCAATTAAAACAAGCTTAGAAACCACTGCAATTAAATCGTCAGGATCAAATGGTTTAACTAATCTTATAGAAAATCCTGCATCAAGAGCAAGAGCGCCTGCTTCTTCAGAGGCGTGTGCTGTTAAAGCGATTGCAGGAATCTGGCTAACCGTCAGAGCAAGGTTTCTAACTTTTTGAATCAGCGAATAACCATCCTCACCAGGCATGGCAATATCGCTAATCAGAATATTCGGCTTGAACTGCGTAATTGCTTCAAGGGCTTCACCTGCTGATGTAACCGCAATCACTTGAACGTTGTACTCTTCAAAAATAACCTTTATCAAATCAAGATTATCGGTATCATCATCTACCACCAGCACCCGCAACCCATCCAACAATTGTGGAGTGTCCATACGCCTAAACTCTACTCTTAATGTGCTTGCTTATGTTGAAAACCGTAATTTTGCTTATGATTTCTTATCATTTCATAAGCTTTTATTAATTTTAGTGAGTTTTCTTATTATTTTGTATGAGATTGACTAGATTTATCTATCAACAGGATGATGAATATAGAAAGAGGAAGAAAAGTTAAGATTTTCTTAATATTTTAGAGGTCAAGAGAATTTGAAGTTAGGGTATAAAATTCTAAATTCCCAATTGTGAGCCTTTCACGCTTCGATAGCAGTTATCAGTTATCAGTTATCAGTATTTGTTTCCCATAACCTTGGTCAGTATTCACTGTTAAGAGTTCCCTGTTCCCTGTACAATTATGATCACCAATCTTTCATTAAGGGGTGTAAAGCCATGCCAATGGCGGTTGGAGTCATAGAAACTCAAGGTTTTCCGGCTGTGCTAGCAGCTGCGGACGCAATGGTAAAAGCTGCTGCAGTCACCATTGTCTATTATGGGCTAGCGGAAAGCGCTCGCATGTTAGTTGCTGTTCGGGGACACACAGCTGAGGTAGAAAGAGCAGTTGAAGCTGGTATTGAAGCTGGTAATAACCAATCTAACGGTGGTACGGTCATTACCCACTACATTGTTCCTAATCCCCCAGAAAATGTAGAAAGTATTCTGCCAATTCATTTCACTCAAAAATCAGAACCATTCCGAATAATGTGAATTGACAGGCAAATCATTCCACTGCAGGTTCTAACATCCGAATCGTCCCAGCGTCAGCATCGATTTCGACTTCTAAACCAATAGGTAATGTGAGTACATTTTCGATGTGACCAATCATCGCACCATACCAAGCAGGAATGCCGAGTGGTTGAATGTGATCCCACACAACTTCTTCTAAGGTGAGAGAACCGTAGTCAGCGTCTGGGGAACAATCGGAACATTGTCCAAACACAAAACCTGCAAGTTTGTTAAATAAACCCGCAATTTTCAAGTGAGTCATCATGCGATCAATGCGGTAAATATTTTCGTGAGTATCTTCCAAAAATAGAATCGCACCACTGAAATCGGGTACGTAAGGAGAACCTACAATAGCGGATAAAACTGAAAGATTTCCGCCAATAAGCCGACCTTTTGCTTTACCAGAAGTAATGGTTTGTTTACGATACTTCACCTGCATGAGACGGTTAGAATCGTCGCCATCTTTTTGATTTTGAAAAGTCACAGCTTCACCCCTAAATAAAACGCGGCGAAAATAATCCGTTTGGGTTGTTTTCCAAGAAGTTAATCCATTGGGACCGTGAAATGTCACCAAGTTAGTTTGAGCATTTAATCCGAGAATTAAAGCTGTGATGTCACTGAAACCAACTAGAATCTTGGGATTTTTGCGGATACGCTGGTAATCAAGATAAGGCAATATCCGGCTACATCCCCATCCACCGCGAACTGGTAAAATGGCGGCGATAGAGGAATCACTAAAAAACTGATTAATATCAGCAGCACGGTCTTTATCTTTACCTGCCAAATAACCATACCGTTCAAGTAGATGGGGTGCGAGTCGCGGGACAAGTCCCAATCCCTTGACTGCATCTATGACAATATTAAGTTCTTCACGGACAAATACCGCACTAGCAGGACCGACAATACCCACAATAGATCCTGGCTGCAAGCGCTTAGGTTTTAATAATGGTTTACCTGCTGCTTTTGCCAACTGAAAGGGAAAGGCAAATACTGAAGGGGTAGCAGCTAAACTTAAAAGAAAGTTACGGCGGTTAATCATAAAAAGTTTTTTACACTCAGAGTAAGTGCTATTAAACCACCATGCAACAGCAGCTGCAAATACTAACTTAGTAATGATATTCGTTTAATCGTCATCATCATTGTCGTCGTTTTTGTCATCATTGTCGTTTTTGTCATCATTATTGTCATCATGTCTAGTAGCTGGCGACTGTGTTGATGCTGTAGTTGGTTGTATTGTTGATGAAGGTAAAAAGGAAGTCTTGCGTAAGACTAATGCAATTACAGCAAAGACTATGGCAGTAGTTGCTGCCGCAGCTAAGACTGCGGTTATAACTTTTTTATACGTGTTTCTATCTTCATCTCTCATTTTTATTAACAAAACTCATTCGCATCAACTCTTGCTGTACTCATAATAAAGGTTAGGGTCAATCCTCAATCATCAGACGAATCCTACAGACGATTCTGGATGGTGATAAGCCTTTATGCTTAACGCGTCCCTTGCGCGTGTCCCCTTGCTCCTCAGCGTATCACCACTCATTGGTATCCATCAACACGCAGAGTCTTAACCTGAACTCTGGCTTTTGAAGGTAATTTCACAACTAGAGTGTAGATACTATTGCAGTAAGTAGTTCAAACAGGTGAATAGCTGTTCCTCATAGCTCTTGTGCACACCCTTACTGAGTGTATTTTATTGCAAGCAGAGGCACCATCAGCCAAGCCTTCTAGGCGAAGCAATCCAAGAATATAGTCCTGTGAACTGCGCTACCCAGCTAATAGTTGGATTTTGACCTATGAGAAAAGCCGTTTTCCTGATACTGCCTATTACCTTAATCCTCTTCCCCAGCCAGAGGGCGCAATCTCAACGAGTAGAGTCCTCCTTTGATCGTCCCTACTTGGCGTTAGTTAAAGGAGACACTCCTAACAGTTGTAGCTTTATCTCCGGCGATTTCCTGGAACGGGCGGCGGACATTGTTCAGGATTTGCTGTTTGTCCGCCCTGGGGACTCGCCACAGCAGGTCAGCTATGAAGTGCGCTTCGTTCCCGACCAGCCTTATGCGCGTGATGCATTGCAATGGACGGCACTTGCAGAAGGAAACTATACTAAGGCTATCGTAAATTTCCGCGACAACCGCGCGCAAGAGCGCATTTTTACAATGGCGATTAATTACAACCAACCGAATGAAAAACTGTGTCAGTGGGCGGTACGAGAACCACAACAGGGAACTCAATCCCAATCTCCAGCTTCACCACCAGGGCAATAAGGTTCAGGAGGTTTGCGCGAATTGCCGCAAACCTTGAAATTCGCCCCATCTTGTTAAGGACAAGGGCGATAAGCCGAAGGCAAAAAGACAATACTTGAAACTGAACATTGATCGTTCTATTGTTTAGAACCCTCTACTTTTTGCCTTGCAAGAGAAAGCTTTGTTAGTTTTGGCTGGGTTGTTGAGTTAAGCAGATTGAACCTCTTTTTGTGAGTAAAGATAGTCGCAATATAATGCCCACACAGTCCCAAATAAACCAGTTATAGAACCTGATATTACTGCCAAAACACCCCATCCAAGTGGTCCAGTCCAACTGGTAATTTCCTTTAGTATTGCAGTACTTGCTTTGCTAACAATATAAGCTGTTCCTGTTGCTGCTACTGTAACTAAACCCAACTCTACCAACATTTCTAACAGTCCCTGACTGGATAAATCCTCCTCAAAATAGATTTTCCAGACACGGGTGTACATTATAATATCAGACGCAGTTAGTATAAGCTGCTTAGGAACTTCTACACCGGGGGTTGGTGCAGCTGTAGCAGTACCACTACCAACAGCATAGGTAGCAACTGCTAAAACAGCTTCTAATCTTTTTTTGCCTAGACTGCTCACAGTGTCAACTCCTGTACCTTAAAAAAGGTAGTGTTTGGTTGCTATGATTGCACAAACAACCTTTGATAAACAGCTACCACTAATAAGATTATCCCCTGATTAGCTTTGAAGTGAAAATTTTAGTCAACTTGTTGCTATTTTACATAACAAGTCGGATGGCAGGATGACACAGTGACTAAGAAAGAACTCACCAACCACACATTATAAACTCAGTATAAGTTCTATACAATTAGAAATAGAAAACTCAGAAAAAAGGAATGATTCTGCATTCTGTGTTCTCTTTTTCTGTTCTCTTTTTCTGTTCTCTTTTTCTGTTCTCTTTTTCTACTCAAATATTATTCCTCTTGATTTCCAGTTTGTGCTTCCTCGCCCGGACGTTGTGTAGCAGGAGGGTAATCGACAAATTCTTGTGTTCTGGTTGTATTTGTCATAGCGCCTTCAAGCAAAGCATCTTCTGGTTCTACTGATTTGTCAGCAGCAGACACATTGATTTGACCTTCTGCGTTGACGTTAGGTTTATCAGAAGTTCCTTTGTGATTAGCATGACCACTAGGCATAACTATTCCTCTAAATATGGACAAGTGAATATATCATCCCTCAGTCTAAACTCCTCTGTCATGGAGAATACACTATCATAAGGCTTAGTTCATCTACATAAAGACTTTTACTTTTGACAGGTGTTGGAAAATCAAACGGCATAAAAGCGTTATTTTCTAATTACTTATCTGGTCAAGTACAAATGTTTGTTTTTATTTTCGTTTGTCTTCATCGCAGTTATGATTTCAAGCAAACGAAATAATTATAGTGGGTTTCAATTGCGTTGACTTTTCTCCAGACTATCGGTCAATTACAAATGAAATTTTCATATTCTACGTCGTATATGAATGTATTTGTCTTTACACGTAAAACAATAAGAATCGTGGTAGCAGTTGTCATCTGGAAAGCTCTTTAACAATGGGCTATTTGGTCATACTATCAGGTGATGTTGCATAAAGATTTTGAGCGATATCTTAAAGATATAAATACTTAATTAACATTTGAGACTAGAACTATGAAAAAGATTATTACGGCTGGTCTAGTCGTTTTAGCCACTACTGGTGGATTTTTACTTAATAACCAGTCAGTTCAAGCTCACTCTCGCGGTTACCATCACTTTCGCCCATATGGTTACTATCCGTTTTATGGACGTCCAATAAATTCTTGCTATCCTGTCACTCACTGGCTTGTTGATGAAGATCCTGCGTATCATCCTCAAGCTTATGCTGATGGCTACCGTCAAGGACAAGAGAGTGCAAAAAGAGGAAACAAGTACAAGTCGCGTACCGCTGGTGGAGAATTTGGTCGTGGTTTTGATGACGGTTATTATAGAAGGAAATTTGCTGGTCAAAAGCAAGTCGTTCCTAACGAATATAAGCCATACACTACGTCAGAATGCGGTTGGTATTAAAAAACAAAATTTTATGATTTTAGAAGTTGCAATGCTTAATGTTCGCAGCGGGATGGAGAACGAGTTTGAAGTCGCTTTCGCCAAAGCTTCTCCGATTATTGCTTCAATGAAAGGATACATCTGGCACGAACTCCACCGCTGCATTGAAGCCCCAAACCGCTATCTGCTTCTTGTCCGGTGGCAAACCCTAGAAGACCATACTACTGGGTTTCGTGGGTCACCTCAATATGATCAATGGAAGCAGTTACTCCACCATTTCTACGACCCATTTCCCACGGTTGAGCATTTTGAAGGGGTATTGCAGTATCACTGCAGTTAAGCTTACTCGTCGTATGGCTCAAAATCCTCTTTTGACGCCCCGCACACAGGACATACCCAGTCTTCTGGTATGTCTTCAAAGGGTGTCCCCGGTTCTATCCCACCATCTGGATCGCCTTCTTCTGGGTCATATATGTAGGCGCAGACGTTACATACATACTTTTTCATCTTCCTCTCTCCTCATTAAGGATCTGCTTTGCCTCAATATTACACACACGTTGTTTGAATTCGTAATTCGTAATTAATTGCTAATTACGAGTTACGAATTATCAGTTACAAGTTGTTAACGAAGAGTTGTCAAAGGCGCACCTAACCATCCAGCAAAGTTTTCTTTCTGTGTAGGAGAAGGATTTTCTACTGCCTTGATTTGATACTTTCTAGTACAAGGAGACGCCAAAGTGACGGGTAAGGTACGGAGTTCGTCTTGATGGAAAATTGTGACTTGAATGGTGTCCCTTGGTTGGTAATCTTTCAGGCGATCGCCCAACCCATTCGCTGTGACACGCAAACCATCAATAGCCAGCAACTCATCTCCTGGATCAATTCCTGCAAATTGCGCAGGTGAATTTGCGTCAACAAACTTAATGAGTTCCCGTCCATTGTCACTATTGACTTTAACTCCTAAGTAAGGTTCTTCATCCTTTTCCTCCACCAGTTGCAAGCCAAATGGTTCCAGGTATTCGTTGAAAGGCAAATCTTCAGTCTTATCAATGTAGGAGTTGAAGAAATCAGTCAAATCTATACCAGCAATAAACTCAATCACCGACTGCAATTGTTCTGGAGTATAACCAATTTCATCTCTGCCAAATTGATGCCACATTTTCAGCATGACATCATCTAGTGATCGCTGATTTCTAGATCGTGAACGAATCAGCAAATCTAGCAACAATGATACCATTTCCCCTTTTAAATAGTAGGAAATTTGGCTATTACCGCTATTCGCATCTGGACGGTAAAGTTTAATCCATGCATCAAAACTCGATTCTGCAAGAGATTGTACCTTGCGTCCTGGAGTTGTTTCATGCCGAGCAATTTCTTTACTCAAGTTATTTAAGAATGACTTTGCATCATAAATTCCTGCGCGTAAGGGAATGAGCAAATCGTAATAACTTGTTGTCCCTTCACAAAACCACAGTGACGATGTATAGTTTTCTTGGTCGTAATCAAAGACCTCTAGTTCTTTTGGGCGAATGCGCTTAACATTCCACAAGTGAAAGAACTCGTGTGCGACCAATTGCATGAAGCGTTCGTATTTGTCGCGATCGCGGAAACCATTACGCTGATAAATGAGCGCGCAAGAGTTTTTATGCTCCAAACCACCATAAGCTTGAGCAAACAAATGCAGCAGAAACACATATCGCTGATATGGTAACCCACCAAACATGGCTGCTTCTACTTCAATGATTTTCGCAATGTCAGCAATCATCTGCTGCAATTGGAAATTGCCCTTCCCCCAAATTGCCAATTCGTGGGGTTTTCCCAATACCTCAAAGTGATGTAACTGGTGGAGACCAATTTCAAAGGGACTATCTACAAGAGTATCAAAATCTGAAGCACAAAAAGTATTTGCTTTTTGTCGAACTGGTGGTAATGCTGTAGTGACCTGCCACTCTGGGTGTGGCGGTACTATAGTCACTTGTATTGGTTCTGCTTCCCAACCCAGTATTCTGAAAAACAGTGCTGCACCATTGAAATAGCCGTGGCTTGAGTCCAAGTGATTTGTTCGCACTGATAACTCATTAGCAAATATACGGTATTTTATAGTTATTTCCGACACCTCACATGTTTCTATCTGCCAATGATTTTTACTAATTTTTTGCCAGGACAAAGGCAAGTCAAAGGCAAAAGCAGCAAAATCTTGTAAGTGCTTGGCATATTCTCGGACTAAGTAAGACCCAGGAGTCCACACCGGCAATTTCAAATTTAAAATTGGCGACGAGTAATTCACCAGACGCAAAGTCACTTCAAACAGGTGCGTTTCTGGTTTGGGCATTGCCACCTGGTAGTAAATTGCTGGTGCAGTTTCCTTGGTATAAATGTTAGTGCGAGGTGCAGTTGCTTCAGTCATCTTTGTTTATGAGTAAGAATTCTGAGTTATTAACTATTAGTTAATAGTTAAGAGTTAATGGTCAATAGTCAATAGTTGTAAGTCAAAAAACTTGCTTACTGCTGTTGCCTCAGCACTTAATGCTTCTTTATACTTTACCACTTCAGTAGAGCAACTACCTGAGATTGATGAAATAAACAACCATGATGGTATTGTTTATTTTGATCTAACATTCGTAACTGCTGAGGAAAGTTCCGATTTTATTTTTTTTGCATCAACCCATTATCTTAGGGTTTTGACTTCATAGTCAATTCTTCAGCCGCTTGGACAATGCTGAATTTTACTTCGTTGGTGTTTTCCATATGAACTTACCTGATATAGACTATACCATTTTCTGCAATAATGAAAGTCTCCCTAACGCACAGAGAAGTCACAAGACAACGTTTACCATAACTTCCGTAAAACACACAGGAGAACACCTAAGGTTTTAGAGAATCTTAGAGGAGACAGTAGCCAAAAATGCCATTTTGTTTAGGATCAACACTTAGGACTGAGAGATTTAGCACTGTTGTGTTAAGATTTTCATCATTTGGTAAAGTATTTTTTGGTAAATAAAAAATAAAAAATGACAAATAATCAAAAGATTGTTTACGAATTGGAAACAGGTAATTGTGAGTCTATAGTTCAGCAGCTAAAATCTACGACTATAGATTTCAAATCTGGAGCAATTACCAATTTCCTTTTTAGGACGACCTCAGTCTTGACTCCTCAAACCTTGGGCTACCAGGTAAACTTTAGTCCATTCACCCATTGCTTGATGCATTTTGAGTTTTAACTGGGAAGCTGCGTCTTCTATGGAATGACCTGCTTTACGCAACTCTAGGACTTGGCGCTGCACAGGTGTTAATTGTTCATACAATTGTTGCCATTGCTTAGGTGTCAGCCCCAAGTTGTGTTCTTTCAAGGAAATTGCCAACCAACTATCTACCAATTCTGATTTCCCTTTGAGGGCAAATACACGTACAGCATGGTAACTAATTTTTTCTCTGAGTCGATAGACTTCCTTGATTGGTTTATTTAGTTTTTTGGCAATCTCATCTTGAGGCTTACCTTGGAGATAGAGTCGCAACCACTCAACAGCTTCAAGTCCTAGATTTTCTTGTAAATAATCCTCAAATTCCTGCTGAACTGTTTTACGCAGTGCTTGTTGTTCTTCTATCTCTTGTGCCTCTTGATATTCAGCTACTGCTTGAGTATCAACCAAGTTGACTCGATTCTCACTGTCATCAGTAAGAATTTCCTCAGAGACAAGTCTCACTAAGTCTTGAGTTGGCACTTGGGTTAAGCCACCACGTTGAGTTCTTCTCAAATAATTTACAAAACGATACGCCAGTAGAGGTTGATTGCGCACTGGTCGCAAACAATATTCTTCTACGCTGGCAAACAGTAGAGCGTTCTTGAGTCTAGTATCAGTTGTACATTCTGAAATAGAAATCATTTGTTGTTGTATGTAGTTATCGCTTTGCAGTAACTCTTGGATAACTTCTTGTAGTACATCCAGCACTGTCCGTTGGCGATCGCGACTCAAGGCGATCCAAGTTTGGATCTTATGACGTAATGTCACCAAACTCCCCAATCGAGTGATTAGGTTGCGGTAAGCACGTTCTCTGGCAATTCCTAAGTAACGCTGACGCAAAATCTTGTAGCGATACTCCATAGCTTGTTTGGCGATATCCAGTTCCTTTGAATTCAGTATCTCAAACCGATCTAAGTCACTTCCCACAAGCCATTTGACTATACTTTCTCTATTGGCTACACTTTGTTCTGGACATTCGGTCTCCAGACGTTTTCGCCAATCTTGCGCCAGTTTTTCCGCCTCCAAAACCATAGTGAGATTGCGCTCCTCGAAACCCTGTTTTAAAGTCTGCATCACAACCCCCTTTTCTCGTCCCTCTTTACTTCTTAACTGGCAGCTGCACCTGATTTGATGATGTCCATGATGACATCTGATGTGTTTCCTCTTTTATTACGTTTTGACTGACTAAAGTTATGCAGGTAGTTTGAAATTTCGATGCATCCTGACAATCTCGAACTACGGTAAATCAAGCTTTCTGAGCTTTGATCCCGACTTTTCCTAAACTTTAATTTTTGTAAACTTAGGATATGTAGTGTTGGCTCAGAAAAACGATCTACCCAAAATATATAAGGTGACAAGATTTTTTTGATCAGGGATCAGGAAAAACTAACATTTTGCACCTGATAATTTTGGCGAATTTCATCCACCTCTTTAGACGTTGTTTTATAATGTATGTTTCACCCTTTCAAGTTTCCTCTCAGCAGTATACATGATTGCTATTTTTTTATCCTATTACCTAGAAAAAACGTGTATTTATAATAACTCAATAGGATATCATTTGAATTCTCCAACGTAAATGAACCCAGACACTCTCAGTCTGTCTTGATGTTTGGAAAACTTACATCATTTGGAAAAAATGAGCAGTCGTTTCTTGGCAAAGAAGGACGAGTCAAGAATTGTCGTCAAAATGAGCTTAGTAAACCACTTGTTATTGTTTCACAAATCCATCATCATGTAGAAAATATAAAAGAAAATCATATCGGTAAAAATAAGAAAAATAGGAGATTTTATCATAGGAAAATTCGGGATACAGGAAACTCAGACCATGCGCGGGCGTAGAGGAAAGTGGCACGGGGGATTTTAATCCCCGTAAATCTTGCTTGCTACCGCCTTGGAGGTACTTAATACCGGGTACTTTTGTATTGCACTTTCGTTGGGACAGTTACCAACTGATATTGTTTGCTCTGTACGCATAACAAGTGGCAATAAGCCCTTGTGTATATATCCCTTCGCTACTGATTATCACAGAGGTTACAGACTAGGGAGGTATCCGGTAACGTGTTTTGATGTACCACTATCAGATAATTCAGTTTGGGCTGTTAACCCGTAAGCTAGACACTGTTTTAGTCTTGTATTAAGAAATTGGTGAGTTCCCCTCTTACAAGCCCAGTGGCTTTAGCCCTGGGTCAGTGACAGGGAGGCTATTGCCTTTGCCCTTATTAAGCATCATAAGATAGATCGCTCTGCTTCACATCAGAAAAAACATTATACTATAATGTTCGCAAAAAGCTATGAAAAATTTAAAGGTACCCTGATGGATACCTTTAGAAACTGCTGGTTTATTCAATAGGCTAGAGTTTTAGCGGACATCCTCATAAAACTGCTTTAGGTATTGTGGCGAGACGCCTATACCCCAAAGAAAGCCAATGGAAAGATATATGGCTGTCGCTTTCAAGAAACCCCAATGTGCCACACGGCGATCGCTACTTTGGACAACGCGGTTCACCAGACGGATTTTCCCCTGTTGCACCAGCTTCAGGCATAAGTCAGCCTCTTCCATGATTGGAAGATTGCTGTCAAAACCTCCACATTTCCAAAAATCAGCGCGACGTGCAAATATGACTTGGTCGCCAAACAATAAGCGTAGTCCTTGAAAAAACAGATGTGGGCGAAAAAGTAATGGCGCGTAGTAACTTTTGACAAAGTTATGCAGTGATACTCCCCATCGAGTGGTTCTATCACCTGTCATCAAAGAAATAAAACCCCCTGCAGCAACACTTTTGTCTAGTAGTATTTCCTCAATGACTGCGACAAGATCGTCTGGAACCAACGTGTCCGCATGTAAAAAACAAAGGATTTCTCCCGTTGCGACCTCCGCGCCTTGATTCATTTGTGCTGCACGTCCACGTTTTTTGGCAGCAATCACAGAAACTCCAGCCTTTTGGGCTATGGTCACGGTTTCGTCAGAACTGCCACCATCTACAATTAGTACCTCCTGAACTGGAGGTACTAATATACTAAGATGGCGTAGAGTGCGCTCCAAACACTCCGCCTCATTTAAGGTAGGGATAATAATTGAGACACCAGACATAGATTAGTCATTAGTCATTAGTCATTAGTCATTAGTCATTAGTCATTAGTGAGCCAGCGCTATGCAGTTTTTGTTTCGGTGCGCGTTGGTGACTGGCAAACCCGAAGGATCATTAGTCTAAATTCTACCCGTTTTTGCAGCTTATGTATAGCTGGTACTCTGGTTAACACCGTTTGCTTGCGATTAACTTGGCTTGTTAGCTACTCATTAGTAAACATCAAACTTTTGACTGTGAACTACCGACTATCAACTAACTACCAACTACCTGCGTACAATTGGATTTTCCACTGCTTGTCGGTATTCTTCGACTTGTTCAGTATAACCAATAGGCAAGACAGCTTCAACGTTTTCATGGGGACGAGCAATGATCACCCAGGATTCAAGGGTTCCGCCATGAACCTGTTCTATAGCCTCAATACCAGCCTGCATCGAGGTTTTTACCTCAGATACATCCCCACGAATATTAACTGTAAAGCGAGCACTACCCACTCTTATATATCCTACGAGAGTGACTCGGCCTGCTTTCACCATGGCGTCCGCCGCTGCTAGCACAGCAGGAAAACCTTTTGTTTCAATTGATCCAACTGCCTGTAGTGGCATTGGTTGTCTCCTATGTCAAACGTATGTGGCGCTACTGAATCATTGTACGAATCTTCCTACAGATTTCATAGATGTGTCCATGATCTTTACTTTTAACCCGATCACATTATCCCTTTCTGGGTTCAGCCCAAAGGTAACTCCTTGGGTGGTAAAACTATGACAAACAAAAAAAATATGAAAACTTACAATAAGTTTAATTGCATTACTTTTAAGTGAATATACTGCTCCTGATAAAGCAATAATCTCTTAAAATCAAGTATTGTAAGGCACAATCAGACTTGAAAATCTTTTAGTCAAACTTTAATGTTACACGTCAAAATCCAGGAACACGGAAATTAACGCTTGTTAATCCCCAAAAAGCACTGAGACTGCGCGACAGCAAAGGTCACCAAAAGGGGTGTAAGGGTGTAGGGGGAACCCCTATCAATGGTATTAGGCGTGGGAGTGTCAAAACTAAAATATCTGACATCTTACGCTGTCGATTTATGTAACTCTTGCTTAAAGAAATAACAAATAAAGATATTCATGATTTCGTGTAATTTTTCTGACTCCATAAGGAAACACAATGCAAGAAGTAAAGGCAATTAAGACTTTATTACCACTGCTAAGATTGTATCCTTGGGTAATTCCATTAATTATCATTCTGGGAATATTCTCCTCTTTGTTTGAGGGATTAGGAATCAGTCTGTTCATACCTTTTCTCCAAACTCTAGATACAACCAACTCGCAAAAGGTATCTAGTAATTTACTGGTCAATTTTCTGAATCAAATATTTATCAACATTCCACAAGATAGACATCTGTTCATAATACCACTGTGTATTTTGGGATTAGTTATACTGAAAAACTGCCTTGCATATATCAGTACTCTTCTTGGTCATTGGCTGTACTGGCATATTGGACAGCGTTTGCTGTGCAGAATTTTTCAGCAGCTTTTAAGCGTAAGTTATAGTTTTTTGGACTCTCATCCATCAGGTAAATTGCTGAATACACTGGATGTCGAAACTTGGCGAACTTGCGACGCTATTTTTCTTCTCGTTAATATCGCTATCAGTCTGTGTACAGTTTTTGTTTTTGTCATTCTGCTCATGCTAACATCCTGGCAATTGAGTTTGCTAGTGACTGTTGCCTTGCTGCTCATTTCACTGAGTATACAGTATGTAACCCGGAGGGCAAAAAACCTGGGTAGGCAGTCAGTACAGGCGAATGACAACCTGGCTAATCGGGTGATGGAAGGGTTTTACGGAATGAGGGAGATTCGCGCTTTTGGTCACGAATCTTACGAACTAAAACGTTTTGAGGAAGCAACAATCCACTCACGTATTATCGCTCTGAAGTTGGCTAAACTTTATTCAATCACGGGACCCTTATCCGAAGTTTTAGCAGTTGCTTTATTAGTGTTTATTTTGATTATCGCTCTGCAACAAAAGTCTAATGTTCCTACATTATTAACATTTATTTTTATGCTTTATCGTCTCCAGCCAGTCATGAGGCGGTTAGATACTGACCGTGTGAATTTGATTGGTTTATTGGGTTCTGTAGAGGATGTTATGTCATTTTTAGATATAACGGAAAGAAATGAAATTTGTTCAGGTGATCTTCAATTTAAAAGTTTACAGCGAGGAATCACTTTTGAATCTGTTAATTTTTCCTACAACACTTCAGAAAGACCTGCACTTCAGGATATTTCCTTTTTTATCCCACGAGGTAAAACCACTGCGATAGTGGGACCTTCAGGTGCAGGTAAATCTACAGTTATTGGGTTAATATGTCGCTTTTATGAAACTGAATATGGAGAAATATCTGTTGATAATTACCCTCTAAGAAAGTTTAATTTATCTTCTTGGCGTAGTCGAATTGCTATTGTAAGTCAGAATATTTATATCTTTAATACAACAGTAGGAGAAAATATAGCCTATGGTCGCTTAGATGCTACAAAAAGCGAAATTATCGCCGCCGCCAAAAAAGCGAGTGCCCATGAATTTATTAGTCAATTACCTGAAGGTTACGATACTATAGTTGGCGATCGCGGCATTCGGCTTTCAGGGGGACAAAAGCAACGTATAGCCTTAGCCCGCGCGATCGTTCGCGAACCAGAGATTTTGATTCTTGATGAAGCAACTAATGCTTTGGATAGTCTTTCTGAGAATTTCATTCAGGAAGCTCTTAATTCCTTTAGTCAAAATCGTACTGTAATTGTGATTGCCCACCGTTTATCTACTATTAAGCAGGCAGAACAAATCATTGTGCTGCAAGAAGGAAAGATTGTAGAACAAGGCAATCTCCAGTATTTACTTAAACTCAATGGATTGTTTGCCAAGCTTTATAATCTGCAATCTGGTAGTGCTCTTTAACAGTTATCAGTTATCAGTTACCAGTTACCAGGCAGGAAATGGACTCGTCTACCCCTTGTTCACTGTTTACTGTTCACTGCTCACTGTTTTAAGCTCAAGTTTAAATCTTTAGGACTGAGAGAATTCATTCGAGGATATAGAAAATCATGAAAAGTCAACCTCTCGTTTCTGTCATCACTCCCTTTTTAAATACTGAAAAATTCATCCAAGAAGCGATAGAAAGTGTAGTCACCCAATCATATAAAAATTGGGAATTATTCTTAATAGATGACGGATCCAGCGATAAAAGTACTGCAATTGCTCAGGAGTATGCAGATTTGTATCCAGAAAAGGTGTATTATCTCGACCATGATGGTCACCAAAATCGTGGTAAGAGTACTTCTCGCAACTTGGGGATCAGCAAGGCAAAAGGTAAGTATATTGCTTTTCTGGACGCTGATGATGTCTTCTTGCCACAAAAACTAGAACAGCAGGTGGCAATTTTGGAATCTCAACCTGAGACTGGTATGATTTACGGACCGACTCAACATTGGCATAGTTGGACTGGTCAACAAGAAGATTACCAACGTGACAATATGAGACCACTTGGGGTTCAGCCGAATACTTTGTTTCATCCACCAAGCTTAATAACTCAGTATTTAAAAATTGCTGGAATCGTACCTTGCACCTGTGGATTGTTGGTGCGACGGGAGGTTATAAAAGCTGTAGGAGGATTCGATGACACTATTCAACATATGTTCGAGGATCAAGTGTTGCTAGCAAAAATTTGCTTGCACACCCCCGTGTATGTAGATAGTAGCTGCTGGGATAGGTATCGCCAACACTCAGAGTCTAGTTGTTCCCAAGCAATCCAAACAGGAAAGTATCATCCTTTAAAACCTAATCCTGCACATCAGATTTATTTGAACTGGCTACAGAAGTACATCACTGAACAGAAAATCCAAGACGCTGAACTTTGGAATGCACTCGAAAAGGCTCTTTACCCCTATCATCACCCTATGTTGCACTTTCTATTGCGAGTCAAAAAGAAACTAGCGCAAATTGCACGTAAAAAATTCCCCGGTTTTCTCCACCGCTTTGTAGGAACGCAGTTCCTTGGTGATAAATATATCCCTCCTACAGGGGCTGTGGACTTTGGTAGCTTGCGACGAGTTACGCCGATGAGCCAAGCCTTTGGTTATGACAGAGGTCAACCCGTTGACCGCTATTATATTGAAAACTTCCTTGCTCATTATCAAGAGGATATTCGTGGGCGTGTCTTGGAGGTTGGTGATGATAACTATACAAGACAGTTTGGTGGCTATGTCGCAAGCATTGACTCTATTCAACGCATTACCCAAAGCGATGTACTTCATGTGACAAAAGGCAATCCCAAGGCGACTATTGTTGGTGATCTTGCTTGTGGCGACAATATTCCATCAAATAGCTTTGACTGCTTTATTCTGACGCACACAATACAAATCATTTACGATGTACGGGCGGCTATTAAAACAGTTCATCGTATCCTTAAGCCCGGAGGAGTCGCCCTGGTTACAGTTCCCGGTATTAGTCATATTGGTGATTATCAGTGGGCTGATTACTGGTGTTGGAGTTTTACTGCTTTATCAGTCAAGCGTCTGTTTGAAGAGTTCTTTCCAGCAGAAAATCTCCAAATTGAAACTCACGGGAATGTACTCGTTGCTAATGCTTTTCTCTATGGGATCGCAACAGAAGAACTGCGTCAGGAAGAATTAGACTACTGCGATCGCAATTATCAAGTCACAATTACTATCAAAGCAGTAAAACCACACACTGTATGAAAATACCTGGAGTTGTCAGACTGCGGCGAATGGCTAAACGCTTGCGGGGGCGTTTAGCACCGGGAGGTCTTATTTTGATGTACCACCGTATCACAGAAGTGGAATCTGATCCTTGGTCAATTTGCGTTAGTCCCCGCCACTTTGCCCAACAGATGGAAGTCTTACACAAGTTTGGCGAAGTTGTTTCGTTACAGCAATTAAACCAGACATTGCAACAGGGGAAAACTCCTCATTGGCAGATAGCAGTCACTTTTGATGATGGTTACACAGATAATCTCTATAACGCCAAACCGGTGTTAGAGCGTTACGATATTCCTGCCACGATGTTTTTAACCAGTGGATATATGGAACAAAAACGTGATTTGTGGTGGGATGAACTGAATAGGTTATTGCTGGAACCTGGTTCTTTACCAGAAGTTCTTTGTTTAGAGATTAACGGTACAACCCATCGCTGGGAATTAGGTACTGCAGCCAATTACAGCGAGGAGGAATATCAGCGCGATCGCTGTTGGAGGGCGTTAGGGGAAGATAACCCCACCCCTCGCCATACTCTTTATCGCACACTTTACTGGCTGCTATCACCCTTGCTTCCCGAAGCACGACAAAAGGTTATGGATCAACTGCTGGCGTGGGGTGATTGTGTTGCAACACTGCGCTCAAATCACCGCATTTTGAATTTAGAGGAAGTGTCTACTCTAGGGAACGAGTTGATTTCAATTGGTGCTCATTCTGTGACACACCCATTTTTGTCTTTCTTACCTCATACCCGACAGAGGCAAGAGATTCAAGACAGCAAAACTCATCTTGAGGAGATTATAGGACAAAAAGTGGTGAGTTTTGCTTATCCTCACGGCAACTATTCTGAGGAAACAGCAGGTTTGGTGAGGGAAGCGGGATTTATGAGTGCTTGCACGACTTATCCTCGTACTGTGTGGAAACAGTGCGATCGCTTTAAATTACCTCGCGTTGTTGTTGAGGACTGGGATTCTGAAGAGTTTGCCAAACAGTTGTCTGAGTGGAGAGAAAACTAAACGGTTTATCTTTCCACTTCAGCGACTTCCTTAGGTACACCTGCTGTCAAGACTTCATGACCTGTTGATGTTACCAAAACATCATCCTCAATCCGAATACCGATACCAACCCAACGTGGATCTGTCTGTGGCTGGTCTTCTGCGAGCTTGGTATCTGGGACAATATAAAGTCCTGGTTCTACCGTCAGCACCTGACCTGGTTGTAAAATCTGCGGGTTATCGTCACCATGCTGATAAACACCCACATCATGAACATCTAAACCTAACCAATGACCAGTACGATGCATATAGTACGGCTTGTATTTTTCTTCTTCGATCAGCTTGTCGATTTCACCTTTAAGGATACCAAGTTCAACTAAGCCTTCTGTCAGGACGCGTACGGCTGTATCGTGAATTTGTTTGTAGGGGTTACCTGGTTGGACTTGGGCGATCGCTTGCTTTTGTGCTTCCAAAACAATCTCATAAAGTCTCTTTTGTTCTGGGGTAAATTTGCCACCTACCGGAAATGTACGCGTGATATCGGAGTTGTAATAACCATAAGCACAACCAGCATCAATCAGCAGCAACTCCTTGTCCTGCATTTTTCGGTCATTTTCAATGTAGTGCAGAATGCAGGAATTCACCCCAGAAGCAACTATTGAGGGGTAAGCTGGTCCAAGGGCACCCCGGAGGCGAAAGATATGTTCAATCTCTGCTTGAACTTCGTACTCGTAGCGCCCTGGTTGTGTAAATTTCATGGCGTGATTGTGTGCTTCAACTGCAATATCAGCAGCTTTCTGCATCAACTCCAATTCTGCTTGACTTTTCATTAATCGCATGCTGTGCAGAATTGGACCAGTATCTTCAATCGCAATTGGTCCTGTACCGCGCTTGGGATAAGTCCGCATCAAACGCTGCCAATGATTAAGGATTGTGTCGTTGAAAGTGCGATCGCGTCCTAGATGGTAATATATCCGATCAGCTTTTTCCAAATACTGTGGCAATTTTTCATCGAGTTCGGCAATAGGGTAAGCAACCGATGCACCATACACTTGTTTTGCCGCTTCTACCCCACAGCGATAACCACTCCAGACTTCTTTCTCTCTATCTTTAGGTTGGACAAACAACACAAACCGATGTTCTGGGTGTGATGGTGCTAAAACTGCTACTGCTTGCGGTTCGTTAAACCCAGTCAGATAGTAAAAGTCGCTGTCTTGCCGAAAAGCGTATTCAACATCATTGTGCATAACGGCTGTTGGCGCGCTACGAAAGATTGCAGTCCCATTGCCAATTTTTGACATCAATTGCTCACGGCGCTGCTGGTATTCTGCCTGCATCATTCTAATGGTGTTTCTTTATTAATTATTGTTTCAAAAGTACTCAAAACTATAAGTTTCTCTAGTTAGTTTGTACTTACTTTCATCCAGACCTATTATATACTCTTTGATAAATTCTTTGTAGTTTCTATACCTCAAGTATGATTATATTTGCTTGATGTATTAATTCATATAGAGTAATAAATAATACCATTGACTCAGAGAGTGGTCACTACAGTATTGTTACTCTAGAATGAGATATGCCTTGTATTAAGTTGTACAAAACTGTTTTTTGTTCAGTAGCTCAAAAGAAGTTCCCCACTCAGGCGATAGATAAGAATGGCTAAATTTCCCATCATCGAATACGAGCAACTCAGCGATTCCAACGTCAAAGCGATATATGAAGAGATTCAGGTTGAACTTGGATTTGGCATAGTGCCAAATTTATTTAAATCAATGGCAATCAACCCTAGGATATTGGAAGCGAATTGGAAGAAATTTCGCAGCACTATCCTCAAAGGAGATGTTCCACGCACACTCAAGGAAATGCTAGGAATTGCTATTTCCCAAGCTAATAGTAGTCCTTATGCACTGAATGTCCATTTGCATGGATTATCATCATTAGGCATGAGCGAAGAAGTTTTAAGAACCCTAGTTTCAGATTTCGCAGCCTGTCCGCTTCCTGAACGTGAAAAAGCAGTGATCGGCTTTGGCTTGAAAGCCGCGACTGAACCGCACGCACTCACGAGTAAAGATTACCAACACCTCTATGACTTAGGTTTAGACGATTCTGAAATATTTGAGATTGTCGCCACAGCAGACTTATTTACAAGTGTCAATAAATATACGGATTCAATTTCATTAGAAATTGATACATTATGACTTTTCTTCCCGTCTCTATTGGTAGTAGGCTGGAACAACAAGATTATCAACAACTGTTGTTCCTTTCCCGTCGCCTGCTTGCTGAAGCCCAAGCGCTTTCCAGTAGGATCGCAGCTGTTAATGAAATTGCGATCGCCATCAATCGTTCGCTGAAGCTGGATGAGATTTTGCGGGTTGTTAGTAAACAAGCAAAATGGTTGCTAGACTTCGAGCATTGTAGCGTTTGCCTGCGCGATACGACTAACGGTTCTTGGCGTATCGTGACGCTGTTTGGTTCTACTGTCGAAGTCAAGTTTTCTGACACAACACAAATGGGTGTCGTTGGTATGAGTCTGAAAACAGGTCAAGCCCGACTCATTCATGAAAACTCTACAAGCGGTTTTCTTAGCCAGTACCAATCGCAGATCATCATTCCTTTGGAATGTGATCATCGGGTGCTTGGTACGATCAACTTTGCCACCTCAGCACCAAAAACTTACACTCAAGAAGATTTACGCATTGGCTATTTACTAGGCGTGCAATTATCAGCAGCCATCCGTAATGCTGAACGTTTTGAAGAGTTAAATCGGCTGTATCTTGAACTAGAAAAAGAAAAACGCAAGACAGAGGAATTGCTTTTGAATATACTACCAATAGATATTGCCTCTGAACTCAAGCAGACTGGTGCTGTTAAGCCTGTCTATTATGAATCTGCCTCTGTTCTGTTTACAGACTTTAAGAATTTTACTAAGTTATCAGAACAGTTGACTCCACAAGAATTGGTTGATGAACTAGATTATTGTTTCTCTTGTTTTGACCAATTTATTGAAGCACATAACTTGGAAAAATTGAAAACAATTGGTGACAGTTATATGTGTGTTGGGGGAATTCCAAATCACAACAAAACTCATGCCATTGATGCTGTACTAGCTGCTATCAATATTCGCACTTTTATGGAATGGCGTAAAAAAGAAAAGGCGTTTTTAAATCAACCATATTGGGATATTCGTATTGGTATTCATTCCGGACCGTTATTAGCAGGTGTGATTGGACGTAAGAAGTTTGCTTACGATGTTTGGGGTGACACTGTTAACACAGCTTCGAGAATGGAATCATCTGGTCTGACTGGAAGTATTAATATTTCTCTCTCAACTTTTGAGTTAATTAAAGATTTTTTTATAGTTGAATCTAGAGGCAAAGTTAATGCCAAAAATAAGGGCGAAATTGATATGTATATTGTTAATGGTATTAAAGATAGTCTCGCTGTAGATCCAACAGGTTTATTACCAAATAAGGAATTTAATCAATTGTATTTTGCTATCCAACCAGAAACAGATACATTAATTGAAGAGGATTTTATTGATCAAAAAACGTGTTGTCCTAATCATTGAATTAGTGTAAAGAACTAAACAGGGCTAAACTTCTTTACTCATCTTTTTCAACTAAAGTTGCAATCGTTTGCACAAGCATTTTTGGCTCGATTGGTTTAGAAAGATGCTGTTGAAATCCAGCTGCCAGTGCCTGCTGGCGGTCAATTTCCCCGGCATACGCAGTGAGGGCGATTGCCACAATCTGCTTACCTTGTAATATTGCCTGCATTTGTTGCATCAGCATATAACCATCCATCTCTGGCATTCCGATGTCACTGACTAGTACGTCGGGTTTAGATCGGGCTAGAACATCCAATGCAGCTAAAGCCGACGGTACAGAGGTGACGATCGCTCCCGCGTGTTCCAGAACAAAAGCAATTAACTCACGAGTGTCTACCTCATCGTCAACAACAAGCACCCGAACATTTGAAAGTGGTAAGGCGGGAGGGGTCAGCGATACAGCAGTTTGTTCATCCTTTGTCCCACGATGTTCATTTCTTAGCAATGGCAAGTTGACGGTAAATGTTGCCCCCTTTCCTTCGCCTGGACTCTCGGCTTGAATCGTACCTCCGTGCAGTTCAACAATTTGCCGTGCGATCGCCAGCCCCAACCCCAATCCGCCAAATTTGCGGGTTGTTGCTGCATCCTCTTGTCGGAAATGTTCAAAGACATAAGGCAGAAAGTTAGGATTAATCCCAATTCCTGTATCGCTCACTTGAATTTGGGCATGAGTTTCAGTTTGGGTTAATGTAACTGTAATTTGACCTCCTTGAGGCGTAAATTTGACTGCATTGGATAAAAGATTCCACACCACCTGCTGCAACCGCCCTGCATCTGCGCTAATCGTTCCAATCGCGGGTGAAAGTGTCGTCTGAATTTCCAGTGACTTAGCAACTGCTGCTAATCGAACGGTTTCTAAAGCGGCCCAGATGACTGCACCCAAATCGACGGGCATCACATTCAAACTGAGTTTACCGCGTAGAATGCGAGAGATATCAAGCAAATCCTCAATGAGTTGCACCTGTAGCTTGGCGTTGCGCTCAATGGTTTCCAGTGCATAAGCGGTTTTTGCCGCATCCAATCTGCCGTTGCGAAGCAAAGTAGTCCAACCTAAGATAGGGTTGAGGGGCGATCGCAACTCATGAGACAGCACTGCCAAAAACTCATCTTTAATTCGGTTTGCGTTTTCGGCGGCTTCTCGTGCAGTTTGTTCTCGTTGCAGGATTTGTTCTCGTTCGGCTTCAATGCGCTTGCGATCGCTGACATCTTTGAAAAGTATGGCGACTTTTTGGCTTTTCGGCTGCCCAACGCGGAACGCATAAACATCGAACCAACGGTTCATCGCTTCGGAGCCATTTTCAAACCGGAGGGATTCGCCCGTCAGCGCGACTTTGCCGTAAATCTCAACCCAGTGATCTTCGAGATTCGGAACTAACTGACGCGCCGTTTTACCCTCTGCCTGTTCGAGTCCCGTTTGTTTCTCGAATGCTGGATTGGTTTCTAAAAAGCGGTAATCGAGCGGCGTATCGTTTTCATCATACAGCATTTCGATGACGCAAAAGCCTTCGTCAATCGACTCAAACAGCGTTCGATAGCGTTCCTCAGATCGGCGCGAGGCTTCTTGTGCTTGTTTGCGATCAGTGATATCAATGATAAATTCCACGCCTTCTTCGGCGTTGAGGCGCGTTGCGGCAAACAATGCCCACCAGCGGGAGCCGTCCTTGCGGATGTATTCCTTTTCGTAAGGCGTTGTGTACCCGTTTGATATAAACTCCTCGACCGCTCGCACCGAATGCGGCATCCACTCTGGCGGGGTCATTTTGTTCCACCGCACCCGTCCTTGCTCTAAATCTTCACGGCTGTAACCGCTCATGCACAGAAAAGCGTCGTTGGCATCCGTAATAAAACCGTCTGTTTTGAAGAAAATGACACCCACCGTTTCGATAGCGATCGCCCGGCGCAGTCGTTCCTCGGATTCGCGCAACGCCAATTCCGCGCGCTTGCGTTCGCTGATGTCAAACGATACGCCCACCAAGCGGATTGCTTGTCCTGCGTCGTTATAGAAAAATTGTCCAAACTCGGCAAGCCAAACCACCTGCCCATTATCTGCTCGAATAATCCGATGTTCACAACGGTACAACGTCTGGTTCTGTTGGGCTTGCTCGATCGCCTGCATGGTTCGGTCTAACTCTTCTGGATGCAATCGTGAATGCCATAGTTCAATCATCGCTTCACCAGAAAGCACTGGCTCGTAACCTAGTAGCCGGAAGTGTTGCTCATTCCAGATCGCGCGTCCGGTTTGCAGGTTCGCATCCCAAGTACCCATGCCTGCACCACTTGTCGCTAGGCTGAGGCGTTCCTCACTCTGGCGTAATTCGGTTTCTGCTTGCTTGCGATCGCTAATGTCGCTCGAAACCCCCAAAATCTGACGAGGAATTCCCTCTGCTGTGCGATTAAAGACAACGCTTTGAGAATTGAACCAACGGTAGCTACCATTTGCATGACGAGCTCGGTATTCAATTGTGTTCACCATCCCGTCGGTTGCGGCACGAAATGTCTCAAGGTAGGCAGATAAATGCGGGATGTCGTCTGGGTGAATGATCCTGGCAAGCACGTCTTTTCCCATCACCTGAAGTTGCTCAGACGTATAGCCCAATAAATCTGTAATTTGACGGCTGGTATAAACGCTTTGCTGTTCGATTAAATCATGCACAAACAGAATTCCAGGCATGGCTTCAATGATCTGCTGACTGTAGTGCAGACTCTCTTGTAGCTGTGCTTCTATCTGTTTGCGTGCCGTAATGTTTTCAAACGACAGTCCTAAGCATTGATTGGGCAGCGCAAACGCTTTCAAGCTATAAATGCCTGCGGTAACCCCATCATCGCTGTAGGAAACTTCGCCTAAATCCAACGGTTGCCCGGTCTGCACTACAGTTATGTAATGCTCTACCAGTGGCGATTGCAGCAGCATTGAGAAGTTTTGAGCCATCGTCGTTCCAATCAACGACTCAAAATCAACACCTGTGACTTCAGTAGCAGCAGGATTGGCAATTAACAACCGAAAAGAGCCAGGATCGTTGGGGTCTTCAAGTTGCCAAACCACGATGCCAACTTGAGTACTGCGAACCACATCGGCATAGAGTTGAATTTGACGGTGGGCGCTTTCTCGGCGCGATCGCCCAAGTTCTAAATTAGCCGCAACACGGGCAAGCAGTTCGCGAGTGCTAAAGGGCTTGATCAAATAATCATCAGCACCGGTTTGCAATCCTTCGACTGTCGATTCTTCTCCTGCACGAGCAGACAGCAGCAAAATCGGAATTTCGCGAGTTTTCGGTGAAGCCCGCAATTGTCGCAGCAACTCAAAGCCATCCATTCCTGGCATCATCACATCGCTGAGTACTAAATCAGGTGTGCAGGTGTGAATAGATACCAATGCAGTTTCGCCATCTGCAACCACGTCTACCTCATAGAACTGGCTGAGGATGCCATGCAGGTAACCTCGCATATCAGCATTGTCATCGACCAGCAGAATCCGGGCAGAGGGGCGGGGGGGCACAGAGGCACACAAGAGAGTTTCTTGCTCCCCCTCTTCTTTGGGTAGCCAGCTTAAAGCTTCCTCGACATAAGAGATTGCACCAGAAGCAGTGGAGGTTTGGGTGCGGCTGGCGTTGAGGCACTCAAGCGGCAAATGAGCCGTTCCGATCGGCAACCGAACGGTAAAGGAACTGCCCTGACCTAGCGTACTGTTAACAGCGATCGCCCCACCATGCAGCTGGACTAATTCCTGAACCAACGATAGCCCAATGCCCGTTCCCTCCAAGGTGCGTCCGCGTGCGCCTGCGACTCGATGAAACCGCTCAAATAACCGGGGAATCTCGTCTGCCGGAATGCCAGTACCTGTATCGCCCACTACCAGTTCTACTTGGTCGCCAATCGAACGCACAGAAACCGCAATTTCTCCCTCAAACGTGAACTTGAACGCATTCGAGAGCAGATTTAACACAATCTTCTCCCACATTTCGCGATCAACATAAATGGGTTCTGGCAAGGGAGGGCAATCGACGGTTAATTGCAGTCCGGCTTGCTCAACGGCTGAGCGAAAAATACTCGCCAGTTCTGCGGTATGCGTAGCTAAATCGGTTGGCTCATAGCAAGCTATAGTGCGTCCGGCTTCAATGCGCGAGAAATCTAACAGGGTGTTGACAAGCTTGAGTAGGCGCGTTCCATTGCGCTGCACCATCTCTAATTGCGATCGCGCTTTTGCAGGTAAAATTCCCTCTAATTCCGTTAATGTCTGCTCTAGTGGAGACAGCATCAGCGTCAGTGGTGTGCGAAATTCGTGGCTGACGTTGCTAAAAAAGGTGGTTTTTGCCCGATCAAGTTCTGCCAGGGCTTCCACTCGCTTGCGTTCTTCTTCATACGCACGAGCATTGGCTATCGCCGTCGCAACCTGCCCCGCAACAAGTTCTAAAAAGCCGCGATACTCCGAGTTCAGCGCCAGGTAGGGACTGGGACCCACAACTAAAAATCCTGTGATGCCTTCTTGCGTTTGGGCAGGGATTGGTAAAATTAAGGCAGTGTTGGGCAGTTCTGGTTGCGCCTCGGCATCTAGTCCAAAATCATCTCGCAAATTGCTCACGAACTGCGGCTCAAGAGTCTGCATCACCTGGGCAAATGCCCACACTCCAGCGACATCCTGACGGCAATCGACGGTAGTTAAATTCAGGGGAGAGTCTGCTGCTAGTCCGGTTTCACTCACCTGCTGGGCAAAAGTTTGTTGACTGTTGAGCAGGTACAACAGGGCAAACGGAATATCAGCGCGATTGCTGGCTAAGGTGTTGATCGCCACTTGCCCTGCCGCTTGAACGGTTCGCACTCTTGTGGTATTGACTGCCAGTTCACGTAAAGTATGGAGACGGCGCTCTCCCAAAACCCGTTCGGTTGTTTCTGTCACCGTGCAAAGAATGCCGCCGATCTCACCACCTTCATCCCGAATGGCACTGTAGGAAAACGAGAAATACGTTTCCTCGTCATAGCCGTAGCGACGAATAATGAACCGCATGTCAACAGACTTGACCGCTTTGCCCGTGTTGTAAACACGCCCAATCAGGCGCTCAACCGTTTCCCACGCTTCTGACCAGCAATCGCTCATTCGCTGCCCCAATGCTTTCGGGTGTTTACTCCCTAACATGGGTACATAGGCATCGTTGTAGAACTGCACCAACTCGGTTCCCCAACAAATCAGCATCCCAAAAGCAGATTCCAGGCAGATACTTACCGCCGTTCGTAAGCTAGGCGACCAGCCCTCGACCGCGCCCACCGGAGTCGTTGTCCAATCGAACGACCGAATGAGTGCTCCCATCTCACTGTCGTTGACGAAGCTGAATTCAGAGACCGACGCCGGTTCTTGAGCCACAGTTCCTACTCCCAGCCATATTTCCTCAGTAAGGCTTGTCCCGAATCACCCAGTTGGTGCAGCAAGGTTGAAATCTGCTTCCGTGCCAAGGGGAGGGGTCGGGTTCGTCGATTCTCCCAACGGTTGACACTATGAAATGACACGCCTAACTTGGCAGCGAGCTCAGCTTGAGAAAGGTGCAGCAACTGTCGAGTTTCCCGAATCAACGCCGCAATTTCTAATTGTTCCACGACTACCATTGAGTTCAGTCCTCTCGATTTGAACTGACAAAACTATAGCAGGTGCGATCTGTGAAAATATCTATCAGAAGATATAGATAAATCGTATCCTGCGGCACGCTACGCTTTGCGCATACGCCGGATTCGTGCGCGTACTCTGTAGCAGAGCCGCACCCCGAGGGCAGCCGAAGCTGAAGCGGAAACCTCATAAATAAATTTAGCGGACGTGTTACTAGACTACTTGAAGCAGATTTGATATCACTCAATCTTGCCATTTTCCAACAATTTACTAGTCGCATTGACAACAATCTGCGCTGAACCCGCAAAAAACTCGCGATCGATAGTTGCTGGTACATCACTGGGTTGGTGATAATGGGCAGTCCGTAGATTTGCGGTATCAGTGACCAAGACTGCCCCCACTCCTTGATACCAAAATGGAGCATGATCGCTGCGTAGAGTATCAGGTGTTAGTAAGCCTTTGAGGGGTATTGGGAGTGTGAGCACAGATGGTAAAATTGATCCCCCGGTAGTTGCCTTATTAAAGGAGATTGCTGGGAGTTTCTCTGAATTTTGAAAAGCATTCAGCAGTCGTAAATGTTCTGTATCGCCTACCACTGCTAAAAAGTCACCCTTATCACTGGGTGGCGTCACTGGTAAAGTAGTTGGGTATTTTTGACAGCCAGGAGTGTGACAAGCATAACCCACCATATCCATAATAATAACGCCTTGTAAGTTTTCCAGATGTTTCTTGTTTGTCACAAAAGCTTTACTTCCTAAAAGTCCTGCTTCCTCCTTATCGAAAAAGGCGAGTTGCAACGTTCTGGGGGTGGGACGCGAAGCAAAAAGTCGGGCAAGTTCCAGAGTGACAGCAACACCAGTTGCGTTGTCATCTGCACCAGGAGAGATATAAACAGTGTCATAATGAGCGCCTACTAATATTGCTCCTGCATCTTTCTCAGTTCCTGGTTTTTCCGCGAAGATGTTGACACCATCTGGGAATTTTTCTAGCTTGGGTTTCCAGCCCATTTTTTTGAGTTCAGTTGTGATGTAGGCGCGAGTGCGCGATCGCTCTGGTGGTGTATTTCGTGTAAAATTTAACCTGAGAATATGGGCAAACAGCTTATCACTAGAAACTTGTAATGAATCAGAAATGGGGGGATGCAAAGACGCAGAAAAATTTTCTGTCTGTGTATCTTCGCGTTTTATTGTCTGTGTATCTTCCCCTCTTGGTGTGTTTGTATCTTTATTTGCACTCAGAGGATTGTTAACTCTAATACTATAAATAACTGACTCCCGATGCTGTTTAATAAACACGTTAGTCGCTACTATAACAACTATTGTCACGAGTAGCATAAGTAACAGCCAAAACCGTTTTTTCATCATCTCATCAAAAAGGTTAGGGGAGAGTACTCACTCCTGACATAGGATAGCGCAAACACTAAGTTTGACATCGTGTCTTTTGACAGAAGAACTCACTTCATGTAAAGTTCCTCATGAAACTTTTCAATTTTCAGTTATGCTCAAAAAAATTTTTCTAGCATCTACTGCATTAATTTGCCTAACGGTACTGGGAAACAGTTTAACAATTGCCAGAGGTGACACTCCAAATAGTAATGCTACAAATCCTCACAAGACAATGGAAATTTCTCCAGGTCAACCTGTACCCTCAGTTGACTTAGTTGTGCATCAAGATACCAAGAAAGGATGGAATTTGGAGGTAAAAGTGACTAACTTTCGCTTCGCACCAGAAAACGTTAATACAACACCTAAACCTGGAGAAGGTCACGCTCATCTTTCTGTAAATGGACAAAAGCTTACCAGGTTGTACAGTAACTGGTACTATTTAGAAAAATTGCCGCCTGGTAAAAACCGCATTACTGTTAGTTTAAATACGAACACTCATGAAGCTTTGATTTTTAACGGAAAATTGATTCAAGACACTGAGATTATAGACATTCCTGCAAAAAGTATCCAGAAATATTAGGAAGAATTAAGTGACAAAAGTATCAAAAAAAAATAAAAAATTTAGTATTTTTTCGCGTAAGTAGATAAGCGTAATTAATTCGTAGATAGTAGTAGTGCGAGCGTCTCGCTCGCGGGCAAGATGCCCGCACTACATCTTATATTTAATTAAACTCATTACTTATCTTCTTTAATTTCATTTTTTATTTTTTATAACTGCTTAATAACTGATGATAAATTTATTACTCATCCTAGCTCTTGGATTCCTAGGAAGTTTTGGACATTGCGTTGGCATGTGTGGTCCCTTGGCAGTTGCGTTTTCCCTATCTCATAAGCAGGAAACTCCCCGTTGGCGACAGCAATTGCAGTTTCACACATTACTAAACTTGGGACGGATGTTGAGCTATGTTCTCGTTGGTGCTGGGATTGGGGCACTTGGTTCGGTTTTGCTTGCCAGTGGACAAATGGCAGGAATTGGTAGCCAAGTACGCCATTGGATAGCGATTATTACTGGCATTTTGCTGATTTGGTTTGGTATTGGACAAATAAAACCTGACTTTCTGCCTCGAATTCCATTGCTGCACCCTCTTGTACAAGGTCGTTTACAAAACTACCTCAGTCAAGGAATGATTAAGCTTTCTCTACAAACTAAATGGTGGACACCAGCGCTTTTGGGTATGACTTGGGGTTTAATGCCTTGTGGTTTTCTGTACACTGCTCAAATTAAAGCTGCGGAAACTGGCAATTGGTGGATGGGTGCAGCAACAATGCTGGCATTTGGCATCGGAACTTTGCCTACAATGTTAGGTGTGGGTGTGTCTACATCGTTGGTTAGTAAAGACAGGCGCAGTCAATTGTTTCGCATGGGTGGTTGGGTAACTCTCACAATTGGTGTGCTAACTCTGTTGCGGACTGGCGACACAATGGTAGATTACACCGGACATGGAGCGTTAGTTTGTTTAATTCTGGCGCTTGTTGCTCGTCCCATCAGCAACTTGTGGGCAGCACCTTTGCGTTATCGTCGTGCGTTGGGAGTCGGTGCTTTTGTGTTGTCTTTGGCTCACACTGTCCACATGATGGAACATTCACTGCAATGGAATTTTGCAGCCTTTTTGTTCTTGCTACCAGATTATCAGGTGGGCATGGCTTTGGGTGCTGTAGCACTAGCGCTGATGACTCCCCCTGCCCTCACCAGTTTTGACCGTTTGCAGAAGTCTTTAGGCAAGCGCTGGCGAGCAATTCATTTGTTAAGCGTGCCAGCTTTACTATTAAGCACGATTCATGCTGTGATAATTGGCTCCCACTATTTGGGTTCTTCTCAAGTTACCTGGGAGAATAAATTAGCGGCAGTGCTTCTGGGAATTGTCACCTTGGTTGTGTTGCTGGTGCGTTGGCGCTTTTTCTGGTCAATGTTGTCTTTACAGAAATTTTATGTTCCCTCAAAAAAGTCCTAGGAAAAGATGTGATCCCTCCAACCCCCGACAGGGGTTGAGCGCAGCAAAGAGGAGTCTAAAAAAACAAGTATTACTACTCTTTGTATTTGTTCTATTTTTAACTATAGCTTCCCCAGCCATTGCTCACAAGGTCAAGACTGAAGGAGTTGTTGGCGCGACCTTACACGTAGAACCAAATGATAACCCCCGCGCCGGAGAGCCAGCAAAAACCTGGTTTGCTCTGACTCGTAAAGGTGGAAAAGTTATCCCTTTAGCGGAGTGTAATTGTCAATTAGCTGTTTACGCTGAGCCTCACTCAGCCAGTGAACCACCACTCATCGAACCGCCCTTACAAGCTGTTTCGGTAGAACGGTTTCAAGGCATACCTGGTACGGAAATAACTTTTCCTAGACCGGGAGCGTATCAGCTACAACTGAGTGGTAAACCTAAAGATGGAAAGAGTTTCCAGCCATTTGAGCTAAAGTTTCCAGTTACCGTGGCAGTTGGTTCAGCAACAAATAATAATGTACAAGAATCACAAACTGTGCAGAATGTCAATCAAAGTGTCACCGAAGAGCGAACTCAGGGAGTGCCATTTTGGGCGATCGCCCTCTCAGTTCTTTTAGCAGTTGGTGTTTTTTTCGGGGTACTGCGAATGGTGAAGAAGAGGGAAGGCGGATGAGGACGATGAGAAAGTGAGAGAGTGAGGGAGTGTGAGAAAATATGCCTCCTTCGCTTTTTATCTCCTCCACTTCTCATCCTCCTGATCTTCCTCACTCTACTGATGACGTTTCTGGTGCCACTGCCAAGCGTGAGTGATAATTTCCTCAACAGAAGAATATTGTGGATGCCAGCCTAGGATTTTTCGGGCTTTGTCGCCACTACCAATGAGTGCTGGTGGATCACCGGGACGGCGATCGCACTCTACAACTTTGATATCTCTTTGTGTCACTTCCCTGGCAGTTTCAATAACTTCTTTGACTGAGAAGCCGTTACCATTTCCTAAGTTAAACACTTCGCTGTCGCCACCCTTCAACAAATATTCCAATCCCAAAACGTGGGCGGATGCTAAGTCGGTAACATGAATATAATCCCGAATACACGTTCCATCAGGCGTGGGGTAATCAGTGCCGAAAACTGAGATGGATTCGCGCTTACCTAACGCTGTCTGCAACACAAGGGGAATTAAATGGGTTTCTGGGTTGTGGTCTTCCCCCAATAAGCCATTGGGATCGGCACCAGCAGCGTTAAAATAGCGGAACCGCACCGATTTCAAATCGTAAGCAGCATGAAAATCAGAGAGAATTCGCTCTACCATGAGCTTGCTAGCACCATAGGGGTTAATTGGGTTCTGGGGATGGTCTTCGGGAATTGGCACCACTTCCGGTACCCCGTATGTTGCACAAGTAGAAGAAAATACAAATTTCTTAACAGACGCTGCGAGCATCGCTTCTAACAAAGTCAAAGTGCCGACAACGTTGTTGCGGTAATACTTTGCAGGATCGCTAACAGATTCCCCAACATACGCATAAGCCGAAAAGTGCATCACGGCGGCGATGTTGCGTGTATTGAATAGATTATCCAATAGGGGGCGATCGCCAGTATCTCCCACTACAAGTTCTACCTGTAAAACTTTTTCAACCAAATCCCGGTGTCCGTAAACGAGATTATCGAGTATTATCACGTCAAAACCTGCTTGTTTAAGGGCAAGCACTGTGTGGGAGCCGATATATCCAGCGCCCCCTGTCACCAAAATAGTGGGTTTTCCAGGCGACATAGTTTATCCTTTTGACTTGATTGATTTGATGACTACTAGAATTAATTTAATTTACAGGAGGTAGGTTAATAATCTGGAATATTACTGATAGTAGACGCAGTTGTAAAAAATTGCTCTAAAATCACTACGATGGTTCTCGTGGTGTGAGGGGACCCACCCCCGTGCGGAGGTTCCCCTCCGCCCTTGGGGAGTGGCGTTGTGAGGTATTTGAAGTCAGATAACAGTACGATTACAATTTGACGGTACAATAACCCCACTGCCCAAAACCTATAAAACCGACCGCAAAAAAGGATTTGAGAGTTAATCGATTTATGTTTGTACTGTTAAGTCGGGTCTTACTGTGGTTACTTGTTGGCACTATCATATACAGCTTGTTCCAGAGATTTTATCCCTCAGGGACTTTTGTCGGGAGACTAATCTTAGTCATTCTGTTACTTGTGGTACTGCTGTCGTTCATTAACCCGAATGAACCAGCTGTTGCTTCATTGTGGGGGGTAGTGTCGTTTCCACTTAAACCTCTGGGAGCATCTATCTTGCTGATGATTTTTGCAGCACAGAGGATGAAAAGCGGAGGAACGCTGGATAAACCAGGAGGATACTTAATCGGTTGGGCGCTGACAATTTTGTTGTTAGCGAGTACACCGGCTGTCGCTTACTTCCTAGTTCGCTCACCAATCGCAATGGTGGGTCAACCATACTTAGCCAATCAGGAAATTATCCAAAATGTGCGGCTAGCTTCGTCTATGGTACCAGCAACACCAACATCTGAGACACTTGTTGCATTAGGACAAGATACTAGCGTAGCCAGCGATGGTATCATCTATGCCTCAAGAATGTCTGACATCAAAACAACACCATACCTGTTGCAAACTCCACAAGCTATTAGAACAAGGGGGTTGAGGTTAGAAGATTTTGTACCCAATGCGGAAACACTCCAAATAACAACCCGAGTCTGGGAAAGTTATCTTAATCAGATATACACTTTCCTACGTGGTCGTTAGGTGTAGATTTCCAAAATGAGTACTCGTAAGGTCAGTCTCGTGGCTGACCTTATTCTTTTCCAGAACGGCAAAGTTTACGCTCATTGGCACAAAAAAGATACAACATTAATGACTCGCAAAAGTTGCCGAAAAACAGTCTCAAGATGAATGTGCCAAAAAGTACTGGGACTTTAAAGTAAAATGAAAAAGATGCGTAATTCCTTGAATGGCAAATTCACGACGGCTGTCTCAGCTTCTTGCATATCTACGCCCCCATTGGCGGGAAGCAACATTTGGCATTATCGCCTTGTTGATTGTGAATGGTTTGGGTGCTTATATCCCTCTGTTGATTCGTTCTGCTATTGACCGACTCTCAGTAGAATTCAGCTTTAATCAAATCAAATATCTTGTTATACAAATTGTATTATTCACTTCAGCCATGTGGCTGATCCGAATGGCTTCTCGGATTTGGCTGTTTGGTGTGGGGCGTCAGGTGGAATCTGACCTGAAACAACGGATTTTTGAACACTTACTCAAACTGGAACCGTCGTATTTTGCGACTAATACCGCAGGCGATTTGATTAGTCGGGCGACAAGCGATGTGGACAATATCCGCCGGCTATTCGGTTTTGCGCTCTTGAGTTTGGCAAATACTTTATTTGCCTACATTTTCACTTTACCAGTCATGCTGGCACTAAGTGTGGATCTGACATTAACCTCACTAGCAGTCTATCCTTTCATGTTTCTCTTAGTACATTTGTTTAGTGAGCGTTTACGCACAGAACAGTCCGCTGTACAGGAGAGACTATCTGACATCAGTGGACTGATTCAAGAGGATGTCAGTGGTATTGCCTTAATAAAAATTTACTCTCAGGAAGAAAACGAACGTCGTGCCTTTGCCAATCAAAATCAAGAGCTATTGCAGGCTAATTTGAAACTGGCAAAAAGTCGAAATACGGTGTTTCCACTGATTGGTGGGCTAGCCACGGTGAGTTCTTTTATCATTATCTGGTTAGGCTCCACAAGGATTGCCAATGGAAGCCTGGCTGTTAGTGATTTTATCGTACTATTCCTGTACATAGAGCGTCTCGTCTTCCCCACAGCCCTCTTAGGATTCACTATCACTGCTTACCAACGGGGTGAAGTGAGTATTGACCGCGTTGAGGCAATTCTGACTGTCACACCCAAAATAAAAGACACACGAGATACGATTCACTTACCACCCGAGCAAGTGAAAGGAGAACTCACAGCAAGAAACCTCAGCTTCACCTACCCTGGTTCCACCACTCCTGCACTCTGTGACGTTAACTTTACCATAGCTCCTAGCGAGACTGTAGCAATTGTAGGCGCTATTGGTTCAGGAAAATCAACTTTGGCAAATGCTATCCCAAGATTGTTGGATATTGAAGCGGGACAGTTGTTTTTGGATGGCGTGGACATTACTAAAATTGTCTTGGCTGATTTAAGGAGTGCGATCGCCTATGTCCCTCAAGATAGCTTTCTCTTCAGTACAACAATTAAAAATAATATTCGCTACGGCGATCCTGTGAGCCAACAACAAGAAGTGGAATACGCTGCCAAGATGGCGCAAATTCACCCAGAAATCAGCTACTTTCCCCAAGAATATGAAACCATAGTTGGGGAACGTGGCATTACTCTTTCTGGTGGTCAACGACAACGTACTGCTTTGGCTAGGGGAATATTAGTTAATGCCCCAGTGTTAATTTTAGATGATGCTCTTTCCAGTGTAGATAATCAAACAGCCACAGCCATCTTGAAAAATCTTTCTGCTGGTACGCAACGAAAAACAGTCATTTTCATCACTCATCAACTCTCTGCTGCTGCTACTGCTGACCGCATTTTTGTCATGGACAAGGGGAAAATCGTTCAAAAAGGCACCCACGTAGAACTTTTGCAGCAGCCTGGACTGTATAGAAGTTTATGGAATCAGCATCAGATAGAAGAATTATTGCATTAGACTTTTTGCAGGAGTCGGGAACAGGGAACAGGGAACAGGGAACAGGGAACAGCGAATAGGGAACAGGGAACAGAACTTCGTAAAATCTCACTTTTGTAAGAGGTGTATTTTTTATACCAGTTACGAGATAAATTGATTGGCTCTCAACAAGAATTCCCACCGTACATAAAAGAATCTCACCAAATGTTTCACGAAGCGAAGCATCACCTATTTAGTATTTTTGCAAGAGGTAACATAAAATCAACTCTTTAGGAGGATGTATTTTTCCTCAGCTTTGTATACCTCAGTGAACGCACTTGCTGAGTAGCAAACTTTAACATGCTTACCAGAAATGTTCACTTTTTTAACGACTTTTCATCTTACATAAAATATGTTTATTTTGCTTTAACTTAAATTTATAAAAAATCATGATCCCAAGAATGTTGATGAAGATTCAGTGAATCTACGGTTAAACTTCGTTTGCTTGTGGTGAGCTAGGTTTATAGTCTAATTATCGCTAAATAACCATATTTTCTTAGCTAAATATAATTGGCATAACAATGTATCAGATATCCTGCCCAACAGTTGTTGATGGTGCAACTGCCGACACTTGGGAATTGCAATTAACTGCTCACCCGTCAGTAAATTCTAAGTTGAAACGATGTTTAGACATTGTGGGGAGCATAGTAGGACTACTAATTTTATCGATTTTGTTTGTGCCAATAGCAATAGCAATTACAATCGATAGTCCTGGTCCAATTTTCTTCACACAAGAACGCTATGGACTCTACGGGCGCTCATTCCGTATCCGTAAATTCCGCTCTATGGTTTCAAACGCCGAGAAATTAAAATCTTTGGTGCAGAATGAAGCTGATGGATTAATTTTTAAAAATAAAAATGACTTCCGAGTGACAAAAGTAGGTCGCTTTTTAAGAAGTACAAGTCTAGATGAACTGCCACAGTTTTGGAACGTTCTAGTAGGCGAAATGAGTTTAGTAGGGACACGTCCACCAACGAAAGATGAAGTGTCTCAGTATAATCAACGTCACTGGCAACGCCTAAATGTTAAACCAGGTTTAACAGGTGAATGGCAAGTTAACGGTCGTTCTCATGTGAAAGATTTTGAGCAAGTTGTAGACTTAGATTTGCAGTATCAGAAGAAATGGTATCCAATGTACGACTTATTACTGATCGTAAAGACATTCTTCATGATCGTTGGTCGAGTGGGAGCTTTCTAAGGAAGCTATTAACACTATTTGGTTATTAGTTATTAATTATTCTACAACATCCGTTTCATTAAGGCTCTCACCTTCTAGCATGGGTAAGATGAGAATTCTTGGTGAGAGCGAATTAATAAATCTGGGGCACAGTAGCCCCAACGACTCCTTTTAAATGAGTTCTTGAGCAAGGGGAGATCATAGGAAATCTTACACTAGCAAGAGAGTAAACGATTCTTTATAAAGTGTGAGTACTTAAACTCTGGACTTTATCATTTGCTTTATTAAACTCTCAGTTTGGTTACAGCTATTTTTCCAGAAAAACACACATCAACATCACTGCCAGGAGTGCGATCGCGCTTGGCATATTCACCCTCATAATAAAAATCATTGCCCTCAATCCGGTAGTTGATGGGCAATGGTTTGGTACAAGGTTGACAAAACACAACTTCTGGATCTGGTTCTCCTGGAACCAGATGAGGCAAATTTACGTTCCAAAAAGTTCCCGGTTCTAGAGGACGATTGAGTAAGTCAGCTAAAACAGAACTCGTCCAACGTGCTACCAGATCCCAATCAACATTCAGCTTCTTTTTAAGATAGTGAGAAACTGCAATACCAGGAATGCCATGCATAGCTGCTTCCCTCACAGCGGCGACAGTCCCGGAAATGTAGGCATCCACGCCCATATTGCCTCCAGCATTGATTCCGGACAACACAAATTGGACATTTTTGCAAATATGCGTTATTGCAATTCTGGTGCAATCGGCAGGAGTACCTGCAATAGCATACTCGTTCTCAGAGCGACGATGGACATGAATTGGTCGAGTCGTGGTGACTTGATGTCCACAACCAGAGAGATGATCTCTGGGAGCGGCAATAATGACTTCTTTACCATTTACAGCTTTCAGGAGCGCTTGAATACCAGGAGCGTCGATCCCGTCATCGTTGGTGAGAATCAAGGTCATAGATTGTCTTGTTAGGACTTGTACAAACATAAGCAACAAGACTGATTTTGAAGCAAATTTGCTTTGAAAGCAATCGCTCAACCGGCAACAGTGTGCGTTCTTCTCAAAACAAACTTCAATACATAAGGTTAAGTTGCGAGTTACTGTTTAAAGTTGATTTTAAGTATAAAAATATTATATAGTATTTAAAAATACGGTAAATATTCCAAATTTATACTTAAAAAAAATTGATAACTAGCAACTTGAGTTACATAAATAAAGGTACCTGTACACAAGTAGTAAATGCAAGGAATATAACATAATGACATTTGCGATCTAGTAATTATTACTTAATTCAAGATTGTAAAATCCACGCCAATTGTGTAAATATTGACTAATTTTATATGCAATCAAAAGAGATGAAATAAAGATTTAAAAAAAAATCATGATTCTTTTTTAGACCTTTATAATTAATTCTCAAAGATTTTCTTAGTGTTGTAAATGTGTGCTTTGTCAAGCAACTGCTTATCAGATTGGCAATTGGATTGTTTAAGAAAGATTAAATTGAGAAATTGGTATTAATCATGCAAGTCTTAAAATCTGGGAAATCTGCCGAACAAAGATTGCGTCTTCATTTTTTAGACGGCTTACGTGGATTAGCATCTCTGTATGTGGTGATTGTCCACATAAATCGATATATGGGAGAACAAGTGCCTGTATTTTTGCAATTTATAGGCAAAACTTTAAGATATGGAAATTTTGCTGTGGCGATTTTCATTGTGCTTTCGGGTTATGTTCTGATGCTACCGGTAGCCCGTTCGCAAAACGGTTATCTTCCTGGAGGTTTGTGGGATTATATCCAACGGCGAGCGCGTAGAATCTTACCCCCTTACTATGCTGCTCTGTTTTTTAGTTTGCTAACAGCAGTCATCATATTAGGATTCATTCACTTTTTCAATTTCAAGTGGCATGAATCTCCGGAATATGGAGAATTTCATCCTTTCTTTTCCCCTATTGACGTAATCACCCACTTGCTACTCGTTCACAATCTCACGGAGTCGTAGTGACAGTGGTAGGTAATTTCCTTCTTAATCTTCACCTACCGCCAATTGAGTTTATCGCGATATTTTATGTAGTGGCTATATCACTGTCTTTACTCATTGCTTACTTGTTTTACTTAGTTTTTGAGAGACCATTTATGTCTAATTTTTTGAAAAAGCGCAAGGTAAAAGATGCAGTGAATTAATTGCAGTAAAAAGTCAAAAGTATTTTACTAATAATTAATGACTATTTTCAAATGTACGTTTACCGTCTTCGTAAAGTGTAAATTGACCAGTCTCTGGTAAGATACGTTGCCGGGGTTGGATGTAAACGTGTAAAAATTCGGCAACCCTTCGGGTTCGCAGTCGCTACAACGGGGGGAACCCCCCGAAGCT
>NZ_QMEB01000319.1 GCF_012912135.1 Brasilonema bromeliae SPC951
GGAAACATACAAATTAAGGCTGATTCTCTGTCTTTAACCAATGACGCTTCACTTTTTGCCAACAGTTCTGGACAAGGGGATCCAGGTAACATTGAAGTGACCGCACGCCAAATTCGTTTGAACAACAAAGCGAAGTTCAACGCTGAATCAGCATCAGGTAATGGCGGCAATATCAATCTGCGAGTCAGAGACTTATTACTCCTACGCCGTGGTAGCCAAATTTCCACATCTGCGGGTACTGATCAAAAAGGTGGCAATGGCGGTAACATTACTATTAATGCCCCATCGGGCTTTATCGTCAGCGTTCCAAATGAAAACAGCGACATCACCTGCAGAAAATTTGGCTGCTTCTTCTCAACCATGTCATATTCGTTAAACCAGTGATGGGGGTGCCCTCGTCGCCGTCCGCCGCCTCTCCCGCCACTAAACGGAGTACCGTTATAGTGGGGGACTTACGGCGATTTAACTTGAACCGACAAAAGCCCCACGTCTGACCCGATAGGGCAGCGTGGGATGAATGGCGGGGCGCTGAGGAGTCCCGCCCCCGACCAATAACGACTATCACTCGTTGAGAGAGTGGTGCGGGCGACGAATCGCCAAACTTCTAATGTATTCACGGATAATATCTGTTTTGGTTCTTCCCGTTTGTTCTGCATAGGTTTCTAGTATTTCCATTTCTGCTTGTTCTACGCGAACGTTTAAATTCACTTTTACCATTTACATTGTAATGATAATTCCATTACAATCATACTAGATGGCAAACCCGAAAATGCTGGTCATCTCTTTGCAGAACCTTGGCAACTCAGAGTATGGGGTTCTACCCAGTAACAGACACTTCTGTGTCGCTTTCTGTGGGTAGGTAAAACTCTGACAGTACAAAGGTGTGAACATTTTTGTATTGTTCAACTGTGCGGAGGGGCATCTCGTGCAGTCTAAACAAAGCTCAGTTAATGTCCGACGGGATACCGGGAGTCGCTGAGAAGCCCACACTGTACGCTTGCGCGACTTGTGGGAGTATGTCACTTAACAGCGACAAGCGATCGCCCCCACACTTCTAGCTAAACCCAGTCAACAGCGGTAGTCCTAGCTCTTTTTCACCTCCTGAGCCATTTTTCGGTAGTAGTCCATTTGAGGATTGGGACGACGGCGATTAGAAGTCGCAGGAGTTTCAGTCGCAATTGACGCCTCAGTCTTCATTGATTGTTGTGTTGTTTCTCGTTTGATACTCTGTACTTGATCAGCTTCTAGAAAATATCCAGAATTGGAAAACCCAAAAAGCTTAGCGAAGAAACCAAAGACATTTCCAAAGAAATTAAAGATGTTTTTAAAAACAACAGAGAAAAAACCTTCAAGGCGAATAAAAAGATTCTGAATAACTTGTTTTAAACCAGACATGGTAGTGTCTCCCGTAACTACATACTACTATTTTGACTTACAGGATTGGAGTCTGTTGATGTTTAAGGGTATTCAAGCCATCTTTTTTTTTGTAGATGACGTTGTTGCAGCAGCAACTTGGTATAGTAAACTTCTAAATGCACCAGTTAAGTATTTTCACACTGATAACGAAATACGAGGAGCGCTCATAGAAGTCGCTAGCATAGATATGTTTTTTCATGTCGCAGATGAAAAAATGCGTCCTGGAAACGCCGGACAAGTAGCATACTGGCGTGTAGACGACTTTTCTCAAGCAGTAGATCATGCTCAAAAGCACGGGGCTAAACTTTATCGAGGTCCGTTGACAATTGAGGAGAACCAAGCTATTTGTCAGATGTGGGATCCCTTTGGCAATCTTTTTGGTATGCAAGGTTTGATATTGGTGTAATATCATGTCCGGCTAATTGCTTATAAATCACGGATGACCCCACCCCGGTTTTGTCTTGCGCCAAAACCGCCCCTCCCCGCTTGCGGGGAGGGGATTAAGGGGTGGGGTAAAATATCATGGGAATCACAACTAATCAACCTGACATGATATAACGCAAACCTATGTGTTGAATTGATGCAAGCAAAACAAGTGGGAAATTGTCTAGGTGGGTTGACAAACCAAGTTTCAACCAAGTCGAAGATATCAACACTGGATAACACAAAGTTTGTCAATTTCCCCTCTGGTGGATTTTTAGTCTTCATCAAGGGCTGGGAAAGCTTCCTCAAACCGCCACAACTCATTTTTATTTTGAATGAACCAAACACGGGTTTGTGGAGTTAATTTACTCCAAATTTCTTCGATGGGTATGTGGGGAGATGAATACTGATACTCTTGACCAAGCACTTTCAAATTTTGCACAACATCATCAGGAATACCGAAATCTTTCCAGTCAACTTCTGTGTATATTCCAGATACTCCCTTTGCAGGGTCGAAAATTAATTGTGCAGCTCTAACTAAGTCAGCAAAGTGTACTGGCTTGAGGTTATTTATCTCTTGAATCTGGAGTGATTCGTTATCTTTTTGAGACATCGTCACTAACGTTGGTGAAGGTAAGTTATCTATTGGACTTACCGCCAGAGATATTCGCCTCGATGTCTCTAGTTTAGCGCAAAGCATTAGATGAAATGATAACTGTTTACTGTTAACTGATAACTGATTTAGTCGCTTAATCATTTTCAACAAAAACTGTAACTGCAGCCACAGCTATCAACATTTCGTCATTTTTATCATTGAGTACTGGAATTGCTTTACCCTGAACGACCATTCCACCAAGCTCAACAGTAAGAGTTTTGCGACCGAAAGGCAATACAGCCAAAACTTCTTCTTCTCGTACTTGTTCTGGGTAAGGGACTGCTACCTTAACCTCAACTATCATCTCATTTGGGTCACTCAAACCAGCAACTTCCCACACACCGGGTAAAGCATTGTGTGCGATCGCATTTCTCACAGCCCTCGCTGCTGCAACTGTTGGTTCCTGTCCATGCTGATCCACTCCCATCCCCATTTCAATAATTAAGCGTTTGCGTGCCACAGTGACCTCTGATTGTAAAGTTTCGTTCTTAAACTCAGCCTACAAGATTTTTTGATTCATGTCTTGCTCTAGGGACGTCGCATAGATTCCCTCAAAAGTGTGTTCTTTGATACTGAAGCAGCGGGGATGGAAAATCTCAGCAATAAGCAAGTGCAACAAGAGGCGATCGCATTGGCAGAGGCAAGAGTTAGACTGGTAGACTGGTAGATAGTAACTTATCGGTACTATCTCAAATGACAGAGCTGCCTTTCGTGCTTTTACAGAACAAGAGTTTCCTGTCTTTAGCACAAATAAGCGATGACTTTCAAAAAGTATACTAGATAACAAACTAGCAAACAACCCTGAGTCTCTTAGGCGAAAAGTTATATTTATGTACTTGCAATATTCTAATTGTAACTATTGGGATAAACTGTCTCTCTTTCAATCATAATAGAGATTTATAAATGACTTTTCTACCCAATTAGCCAAGCCCGGATAGGCATTACCTAAATCATACCATGTCCCATGATTCTTTGTACCATATCCGAACAAGAACTGTCATAACTTCTATTTCTGAGCGACCGATTCATCAAATACCATTTATTACCCATTCACCCAATGGTATTGGTATAGTTCATAGAGTTCTGCCTGTTTTGTTAGCAAAAGTTGACTCACTACCAGATGGTTTGGAAGCGATCATTGCCACAAGCGATCTACAGGGAGTTGATCCAGCCAATTACCGCCTTCTTGGTCATCTTGTCAGTGAAGAACTAGAAAACTTGGCACAGTTAGGAAAAATTCCATCTCCACAAACAACGGGCGTCATTTTAGCAGGAGACCTTTACGCAAAAGTAGATAAGCGTGGTGGTGTAGGAGATGTCCGTGAAGTTTGGCAAGCTTTTAGTCGCCGTTTTCGTTGGGTTGCTGGGGTAGGAGGAAACCACGACAATATTGGCAAAACACCACAAGAAATTCAAGCATTTCAAAATGAGCAAGGTATACATTATTTAGATGGCGACCTCACTTGTCTAGATGGAATTCGCATTGCTGGAATTTCAGGGATTATTGGTAAGAGAACTAAGCCTTTCCGTCGTCCGGAAGAAGATTTTAGAGAACTTATACACGAACTTCTCAACGAGTCACCAGACATTTTAATTTTGCATGAAGGTCCCAACGATGCAGAAGCGAAATTGATAGGGAATCAGTCAATTCGTACTGAACTAACAACAGGAAGTAATTTATTAGTTATTTGTGGTCATTCACACTGGAGAGTCCCAATGACAACTATGCCTAAAGGAGTACAAGTGCTGAATGTAGACACTCGGGTTGTTGTCATGACAAAGATGAAGTCCTAGAGCTGAAGCTAGTAGAAAGTCATCCCACAAGTTTAATCGCTTATTACCGTCACCAGAAGCAGTCATAGAATGGTATCGCGGGACGTTGCTCACAACATACCAGCAGCGGCTAGATGCTGAGACTTACGAGCGATTTGTGAAACGGTACACGCAGAAGTTAATCAAGTACTTGGGTGAGGAGCGTCTGTTCTTCTTTGCGTATAAACGTATTTTAATGTGGGGAAGCTTAAGCAATTGAACACTAGGTTGTAGAGACTGACCTCAGCTTAGCCGCAACATCACGAGCAGCCTTTTGTCCAGCGCGAATAGCACCTTCAATGTAGTTAGCCCAAATACTAGAGCGTTCTGTACCAGCCCAATGAATCCGACCTACCGGACTATTGAGACCAGAACCAGCAGTAGTGAGTAAACCAGGTGGTAATGCGGAAATGCATCCACCTGTCCAAGGTTGATTATTCCAATCAAATTCCACCCACTCTGATGGTTGTCGTGCGGCTTCACCAAAAGTTTCTCCCAGAAATGCAAGGCATAACTCTTGGCGTTTGGACTCAGGTAACGTTGCGTAATCGGGAGCTAACAATCCAACAATCACACCTCTACTTCCATCTTGCGGCGAGATATCAATTACCTCTATTTTGCTATCGATACTGAGAAAGTGACCACTGATTATTTGACCTTGCCACCAAGGTTTTTCATAGATAGCATGAAATTTAATCCAACTCATCGTCTTCCACTCTGCAATCAGTTGACGGTGAATTGGGGGAAGAGGGGGGTGAAATTGGATACGAGCAACAGTCTTGGGCATCATCGCCACAATGACTTGTTGAGCATACACAACCCCACGTTCACAAATAAGTTGAACAAGGGAGTCATCGTAACCCGATATTTCAGTCACAGACGCATTGAGTAAGACCCGTTCCCCTAAGCGTTCTGCGATATTTAGGGAAATCTGTTGTGTTCCGCCAACAAAGGAAAAATCCTCAGCAGTCTCTAATAAATCATTGAATCCTGCTGTATGGACAAAATGAAGCATCCATAATAGTGAAACTTTGTTTGGATCGCCACTGAGAATTTGCCGCACACACCCCTCGAACCAAGCCCGTGCTTCATCAGTCGTTGTGTTTTGCTCAATCCAAGCCCCCATTGTCATAGAATCTAATATGTTTGCATTAGGAGCTTGCCAAGGGGTTTCTAGTGGAACAGTACGGCACAAAGCCTCAAATGTTGTCATCGCCTGAGCGAAATCTTTTTGAGCAATGTCCGATTCAGATGTCGGAGATGCCTCTAGCATCGTCCATTTCTGGCGAAAACCATAGAATGTCTGACCTTCAAGCTTTCCTTTCTTGATAGAAACCCCCATTTCTTTTGCTAGATTCAGCAACGCAGTTTGAGTAGGACCAGCCCAAGTCCCACCTTGTTCAACGTAACCCCCTGACACAAGCGGATGATTGAGAGTTCGTCCCCCTACTCGTGAATTGGCTTCCAGTACAACCAGCGATTCGATACCTAAGTTGTGCAATTCCCAGGCTGCACTCAGACCAGAAATGCCTGCACCCACAATAGCAACTTCTGCGTGAGAACTCATGGTGATAAACTTTATTTATGCAATATAGTTGATTTATACTACAATAC
>NZ_QMEB01000320.1 GCF_012912135.1 Brasilonema bromeliae SPC951
CAGTAGAGCAGGACTTACGCACGAACAACGTAACTATAGTCATTGCGACCGAAGGGAAGCAATCGCAACCCGCTTTTTTTCGTAGCGCGTGCGTAAGTCCTATAGAGGAAATTGGGAAGTAGTGGGAGAATAGCTAAATGACTAATAACTCATGAATACTGATTTATGGAATTCATATTTGATCCACCAATTCCTGTAAAAATCCAAAAGATGAAGGAACGGGTACGGTGGGGAGATCCGAGTGTTGTCCAACGTGGAATTGACCAAACCAGCATGGTTTTAGATGATGGTAACTCGGATAATCCAGAATTCTCTTTTATAGTTATAGGTGATAGTGGCACTACAGAACATCACGGACATCACCCGCAACGGAAAATTGCGGAATTGATGCTTGCTCACCAAAAGGAGTGCCGTTTTGTCCTGCATACGGGTGATGTCATTTATGTGGTGGGATCTCATGAGTATTACCCGACCAACTTTATCGAACCTTACCGCGAGTTTCTGGTGGGTGGCGAAAATCCTAGACGCATTCCCTATGATCGCATGGTCTTTAAGGTGCCAATTCTGCCAGTTTTGGGTAATCATGATTATTACGATGTTCCGTGGATGTACCGCTTTATCACCGGAGGTACACGATCACTGCGTCGCTTACTTGGCTATAAAAATGTCGAGATAGGTTGGCATGGATCTTATAAGGGTGACGCTTATGCACGGGCGTTTCTTGATTATCTTAAAAGATTCGACTCTGGTGAAGAGTTGGAACGTCACTTAGATAACCATTACACTGCTAAGACTGACACAGGATACTGTTTACGTTATCAACCCGGACGTTTCACCCGTTTACCCAACCGCTACTACACTTTTCGTTACGGCGGGATCGACTTTTTCGCCCTTGACTCCAATACTTTTAATGCACCATTACCACTCCCAGCGACAAAAGAGGGAGAAGCCGAACGCCGCGAATTGGTTCATCGTCGGCATAAGATAGAACAAGAGGAAATCCAAATTCTGGAAGCGTGCGACAAGCTGAATCCAGATATTCCCTCAGAAGCCGAACAACTTGATGCCCTCAAGGCGAAATTATATCAAATCGATGAAATCAAAATTGACATTGAAAAACAACTTGAATCTGATGAGGCGTCAGTCGTAGACTTTGAACAACTGAACTGGCTGAAGCAAAGACTGATTTCATCTTGGAATACTGAGGAAGTTCGCGGACGTATTATTTATTTTCATCATCCTCCTTACGTCACGGAAGCGACGAAATGGCATCAAGCGCAAACGTTAGCAGTTCGCCGCTGTCTGCGTTGGGTGTTTGATCAAGTCGCAGACACTCTTGGTTCGATGACTCAAGGTCGTCCAATAGTCGATTTGATTTTGAATGGTCATGCACACTGTTTGGAACACCTGCGGACAACGGATACTGGACATGCTGACTCGCATATCAACTGCATCATCTCTGGTGGTAGCGGTCATTACCCCCGTCGTCAGCGAAACGAAGGAACAGAATTGATGGAGACTTTTGAGCATCTTCCAGGTAGTCCTTACCGTAAAGTTGCGGATTCGTTCCTTTTTGTTGGTCGCAATGGATACGATGTTCAAATGCGACGACCATACTCTTTTGTTCGTATTGATGTTCGAGGTGGATGTCCACCGAAGCTTATTGTCAGACCATTTGTGACTGAACGGTTTATGGGAGGGTGGTGCGATCGCCACCTCGAACCGTTTGTGATTTAGAAATGTTCAGTGTCCAGAGGTTATTTGTGGATGATGTAAGTTTTTGATCAGCGGATAAGACAAAGTATGAACTCTACGAGAAAACTTCTATAGATTTGTCAAAAGTAGCTAGACTCACATCTTGCACCAGTTGCGTTATTGCAATTTTTGTAAGGTGGGCACTGCCTAGAGTTCGCTCAAAACCTTATTCTTACGTTGTGACCAGTGCCCACCCTACAGTTATTGAGAATAGTGAGCCAGCGCAGTCTTGGGGGTTTCCCCCATGAGCGACTGGCGTTAGCGCAGCGTGACCGAAGGTCATACCCGGAGGGTGCAAGATATCACTAGAGCTTTCCTAAACTTCTTAACCGTTCTAGAGTCGATTCTTTCATCTGCGTCCGCCATTTATAAGGATGATCCTTAGGATCAAGTTCAATGTTTTTCTCCCAAGCTAATAGTGCTTCTTCACTGTCCCCAAAGTCATCCAATGTTAAAGCTTTTACACCCCATCCCCAACCATCTTTAGGATAAAGTTTGATATATCTTTCAATAGCTTCTATTAATTTTTGCTCATAAAATTTGTGACCCCAAGTAAGCGACAGACTTAGTTCCAAAATTAGTGCTCGCCATAAAAAACGATTATAAGGAGCAAGTTGAATGGCTTGTTCACAGGCGGATATTATTTCTACACTGTCCCCTACTGTTCCTACTCTCTGTAAAGTCCATGCTTTACGTTCCCATGACCAGGCGCTTTTAGGATCTATTTTGAGTGCCCTGTCGTACATTTTTAGTGCTACTTTGGGAAAGAAGTTTTCTAGTACTAAACCTGCTAATTGAAAAATTGATGCTGGCTTGTACAGTAGATAAACAAGACTAGCAACTAGCAGACATAATGCTATATACCAGCGATGAAACGAGTGCCAAACATCCAGAGAAAATTCTTCTGAAATGCCCGAAGCACGCATGACAAGATAAGATCCAACAAAGAGAATAATAAAAAATGGAGCAGCAGCAATCGAGATAAACGGTAACACAAAGCAGAGAAAAAATAGTCCGATCATCGATGCGATGCCAGTACGATCTTGTAGCTTAGGTGGCAACCAAACAGAAAGAATTCGATAACCATCTAATGGGGGAATTGGCAGCAAGTTAAATAGTGCGATGAAAAACTGCAAACTAATAAAGTCAGCTATGAATGTAGAGAACCAGTGAGGAGAGTTCCAGGCAAGGCTGAACTGAAATATGGGAACTAACAGCAATCCAAAAAGTATACTAGCGATTGGTCCTGCTGCTGCTGTGGCACTTAACCACAAACGGTTCCGAATCTGATCAAATTCAATATATACTGCTGCACCAGGTAAAGGTATTCCACCTGTCACCAAGAAGATTGCAGGCAGGATGATACTGTGTAGAGGATTGATATATCGGCGCGGATTGAAGCTTAAATAGCCTTTGTCTTTGACCGAGCGATCGCCACCCCAATATGCTACAATCGCATGCCCAAATTCATGACAGCTAATGGCAACTATCCACAGCAAGCACGCCATCACTGAAGTCAGCAGTTTACTCCAAGTTGGATAGAAATTGCTTAAGGAAGCAGCGTATTTTGGAAATGTTTTCCCCTCACGATTGATGTAAACATATTCATCCCTACCTCCTTGTCCAACAACCCCGTTCTGACGAGTTACTTGAGCGACTCCGTGTAGGTCAAATCGCTTGCATTCAGTAAATTGAGGTTGGATAGCAAATTTACCAGTTTTATCGATGTATCCACACTTATTATCTTTTGCGACAGCTGCAAGCCCATTGGAAAACTGACGTTGCACCACCTCGCTTGAATACGGCTTAAGCACCTGGGCAAGCCATTTCTCGATTGAAGACAGGTCAAGCGGCTGACCAAACTCTTTCAAGCGTGACTTCCATTCCTTAAGTACAGCAGCAGGTTCTTTCTTATAATGAATTGCCAACTCAGGATCTATCTGAAACTCTGGTTTAATAACAATTTTGCCTGTTTTGTCAATAAAACCAATCTTGCCATCAGAAACGACCAAAGCACGTTCTTCAATCAGGCGATCTGCATAATCGAATTGTGGACTAACAATGAACTTGCCCGTTTTGTCAATGTAACCCCATTTTTTGTCTACTTGGACGGCTGCTAATCCGGATGCAAAGCTTTGACAGTAGTCGAATTGTGGTTCTATAACAACTTTCCCTCGTTTATCCTGAAAGCCACATTTCGATCCTATGGAATCTTCAGAGGTTGCTACCACCACAAGAGGGTCATCACGTCCTTGCTGTTTAGCCCACCTACTTATCTCAACAATCGCAAGTCCTTCTTGAAACTCGGACGCTAGCTTGGGCGGATTGAAGAAGTCACCGACTCGCCGCCCTGACTTATCCCAATAGATGTTCGGATCACCAATAAACTGTCCTGATTCATTCCAAGAAATCAAGTTAAGTTTCGCTATCCCTTGAAAAAACTTAATTGGAAACTTGTCTACAGGCTGGATAATCCATTTACCCTCTGGATTGATAACGCCCCATAAGCCACCTACTTGAACAGTTGCTACACCACCAGAGAATCGTTGAACTTTATCAAACTGGTATGGGATTACTAGTTTCCCACTCTGATTGATAAATCCCCACTTGCCGTTGAGTTTGACACCTGCCAAGCCTTCTGAAAAAGAACTTGGTGAAAAATCATCATCAATACCATCACTATAAGGAGAACTTGACTCACCGACCGTATCGTACTGTGGGGAAATGCTTACCTGACCTTTAAGGTTCACGAATCCCCATTTACCATGTAACCGTTCACACTCCCCCCTACCCCTCAACGATAAAACAAGGGTTTCGGCCATTGTGCAGGGGGAGTGAACAATTACTTTGTCATTGACTTTTACAGGTGCAAACCCCTCAGAAAATTCTTCTGCTTGAGAAAACTGAGGTTTAACAACCAGTTCTCCTGCTTGGTTTACATACCCATATCCAGGCCCATTATATATGGGATATAAGTTTTCAGTTTTGGAGATGTGGAGTAGTTGAAAGGCGATCGCACTTACTAATGCCAGCAAAAACAGAACAACCAAGCAAGTTCTTTTCTGGAATACCATTAGTAGAACTTTTCCTTACTATTGGTAGATATCAAGCACTGTTCTTTACTTAAATGGTACTATATCGCTTCATTTTTATGACGTTAACTTATATCTCGTTCTTTAGTAACGTTCTTTAGTAAACTACACCTCAAAACTCTTCATAATAGTTTATAAACACGCTCTGAGTGACATGAAACTCATCAACCGTAAACAGAAATATTATTTTTTACGTTTTACCGCAATTATTTTCGTCATACTGTGGTGCTTGCTTTTTGACCCCACTGGTATAGCAAACGCTGCTTCCCCATCCTCTACTGTTTACGAACAACGGCTGCTTCACAGTCCAGATGGTATTGGTAAAATTTACATGGGTCGAGAAATAGCCAAAGTCATGGGACACACAGGAGTATTATGGTTAGAACGACCAAGTCGAGAGTCTGAAGAACAACCAAGCAAGATTATTAGCGTTCTGAACTTCAAACCTGACGATGTTGTGGCAGATATTGGTGCTGGAACAGGCTACATAAGCTTTCGTATTGCCCCCCTCTTAACAAAGGCAAAGGTGCTAGCTGTGGATATTCAACCAGAAATGCTGGATATTATTGAGTTTTTGAAGAAAGAAAATAATATTACCAATGTTGAACCTATCTTGGCAACTCTGACTAACCCCAATTTACCACCAGAAAGTGTTGACCTGGCTTTGATGGTAGATGCTTATCACGAATTTGAGTACCCACGAGAGATTATGGAAGGGATGATTCGAGGGCTAAAACCAGGTGGTAGGATTGTGCTGGTTGAATATCGAGGTGAAAATCCCTTTATTCTGATTAAGGCTTTGCACAAAATGAGTCAGAGACAAGTACGAAAAGAAATGCAAGCTGTTGGTTTGGTTTGGCGGGAAACTAAGAACTTGTTACCCCAACAGCATTTGATGGTATTTGAAAAACCTTCCCTGTGAGGAGACATTGCGCGGATGGGTAGGTTTTTGAAAACTCTCACCCAGTCCGCAACGGGCGCGGGTGTAAGGGTGTAAGGGTGTAAGGGTGTAAGGGTGTAAGGGTGTAA
>NZ_QMEB01000012.1 GCF_012912135.1 Brasilonema bromeliae SPC951
GCTGATTACAACCAAGCACTGCGGATTAATCCCAACAATGCTTTAGCTTATGGCAACCGGGGTAATGCCCGCGCCGAGTTGGGAGACAAGCAGGGAGGAATTGCTGATTTGCAGAAAGCAGCTGACTTGTTTCGACAACAAGGAAATACAGCTAATTACCAAAAAGTGCTGGAGTTGATTAGAAAGCTTCAGCAGTAGGCAGGCGGAGTGATGGGTAGATGATTCTTAGTCAGGACGTGACTTGCTATTGGATTTTGACAGCATAATTGAAACATCAGCAGTTTTGCTATTGGGTAAGCAAACAACATGAGTCTGCAACTATCGATTCCTGATTCTGTACTGGAAGCTATCCGGCTACCTGAAAAGCGTCGCCTACCCATTATCATTCCTGTTCTAAAATCCTCTCAATATCTCTGCCTGCATAGAGAATCCGTACAATTTGGATATTTTCGTCTTGTTCAAAGTAAAAAATGAGATACTTTTTAAAATCCTTGACAGCCCACTTACGCAACTCTTGTAAACGAGGATTCTGCACTTGATACAAACTACCCATTCCAGACATTCTTGCTAACTGTGCAAAAGTTTCTCTAACAGCGTCAAAAAAATGGAGTGCAGCATCAGGGTTTTGTTGGGCAATGTAAGCAAAATGCTCATCTATATCCAAACTTGCTTTAGGTGTGATAATTATCCGCTTTGTCATTATTGTCCCTGACGTAGCTTGTTCATCAGGTATGTGCGCTTTTGCTCCCACCATTCATCAGTAACTTCAATTGTCTCTCCACTCTCCAGTCCCTCAATTAAAAGTTCCTCTATATGTTCTTGAGCCTTTTCGCTATAGCCTTTGGATAATTGCTCGGAAGGAAGACGACGCCAAGCTTCGTCATCTTCTTTGTCTTCGCTCGGCTCATTAACTAGAATAATAACTTTAACTTGCTGATTATGCGGTAACTGCTGCAAAACTGTATCAGGTAATTCAATTTTGCCTTCGGTTGTGACTTTAGCTGGAAACTCGTATGCTTTCATATAACACCAGTGACACCAGGAAAATCGACTGTGACGACATCACCAGGATTGAATGTCACTGGGTTGTCTCCTCGCTTTCAGAGAAAAGACTAGCTGCATACTGTAAGGAGAAGGTTGTTAATTCAAGCTGATCTGACTCACTCCAAGTATCGCTACTATCAATGACAGTAATATTTTGCTGGGTTAAATCATTCAGAATAAGAGCTGCTAGACGAAGCCTCTCGCTCAGTGACAGGGTATCGACAACATATCGATAAACTTCTTGGATACTTTGGTCAGTAGTTGGCATAGCTATTCCTCCTAACTAGTATTCTATTGTAACGGGAAGTAAAGTCCCGAAAATCCTTGCGATAGCACCAGTCGCAAAGGGACACGCTGCTTTGTATGCCTAGTGGGAACGGCCACGCCTTACGGCTATCGCAGCGTCTTTGCAGGAAATACGGCACGCTTAGCGCTTACGTTTCACTCGCGGCGGACATATAGCAATCCTAAATCATTCATGAGAAATTTGGAAACAATTGGGCGAATAGAATTCGCTACTACACAAACAAAGTCCCTTCGGGTATGCCTTCGGCACACCTTCGGTGAACGCAGTCGCCTACGGAGGGAAACCCTCCTGCAGCGCTGTCTCACCACCTACGTGGACTTAAAAAAATAACCCGCGCAGGCGGGTTTGGTCTGTGTAGCCGCGATTTTTAATCGCCATAAATCAATTAAATTTTACATTTATTTTTGATGTTAAACCTACGTATTTTCTCACGATTCCATTCGGACTGCTATATGCTCGTTACTGAATTTCAAATGATTTAATCATTTTCTCTACTGTTTTGAGAAACTCATCATAATTATCTTTTTCTGCTGTGTAAGTAATGACATATGCTTTATCACCTTTTAAAGTAAAAACTTGCAAATTTTGTAAACTATTTTCTCCTGTTTTCCCAGGAAACACTAATTCCTTTCCTAGTTTATTGGCAAAAGAAGTTTCACTTGTACTGACATTGGCATCTGGTGTATTCTTTTTAATTTCTTGAACTGAAGACTTGCTAAATTCATCTAACGTTCCTGAGAACTCTTCAACGCTTATAATTACCTTTTCTTTAAATTTATCTACATCGCTTTGTTGGGGTGATACAAATGCAACCACTTCTTTGGTAACAGGGTTGTTTATATCTTGCCTTTGCCAGCTTTGAGGATATTTTATTTTTATTCCAAAATTAGAATTTTCATATTGTAGAAAACTTTCTGGAGTAGGAGGTTTAAAAATAGAAATTGCAGGAAGACTTATAGCAAGTACTGCTGCAATTCCCGATCCAATTAAAAATTTCTTAGGTAGTAATGTTTTTAAAGCTTCCAAAGCTTCATCTGCTGACTGGTAACGCTGACGGTAGTCATAACGAACCATTTTGTCTATAATATTGGCTAGCTTTGGACTAACCTGTGCTTGATTTCGCCAAATAATTTCTCCTGTCTTGGAGTCTGTTGGGAATCCTCGGCGTCTTGGATCGGGATGAATCCCTGTCAAAGCTTGAATACAAATAACTCCAAGTGCATAGATGTCACTGCTTAATGTTGGTTTGCCGTTTGCTTGTTCGCTTGCCACATAACCAGGAGTACCAATAGCAACAGTAAACTGAGTTTCTCCTTGAGGATTAGCGATTTGAGTGGTGACTTGCTTGACTGCACCAAAGTCAATCAATACAATCTTGCCATCTGACTCACGTCGCATAATATTCGAGGGTTTTAAATCGCGGTGAATAACTCGTTTTTGATGAACAAAGGCTAAGACCTCTAAAATCTGTTTTAAAAGCTTTATCACCTCAGCTTCACTGAGTTGTCTTTTGGAAAAGACTTCTTGGTTGAGGTCTTGACCTTTAATGTATTCCTGAACGATATAAAATTCTTGGTTTTCTGTACAATGTGCTAAAAGTCTTGGGATTTGGTCATGATTTCCTAAGATTTCCAGTATTTCTGCTTCCTGGTCAAAAAAACGTTTCGCGTGGTGTAGAGTGTAGGAGTCATCAGACTGAGGTTTCAATTGCTTGACAACGCACTGAGGATTTCCCGGTCGTTGCGTATCTTCAGCTAAGAAAGTGACACCAAACCCACCTTTTCCTATCTGTCGGATAATGCGGTAGCGTCCACATATTGTTTGACCCAGCATTTAAGTCACCGTGTGTTCAAGAACTTGTCACTGTATCGGAACCATCCTAAATGTTCGCTTTTGAAGCCAAATGCAGTTCACACGCCTTGGGATGGTTCCACTGTATATAGCTTATTCTGTCAGTAGACTCAAGCCCTATCTATTAGGATTACAAATGACACAATACTATTTTTGCGTATTTGGTATGAGAGTGCGATAAGCCTCCGGCTTGACGCACTCTCATATGATGAATCCAAATCTTTACTAAGATTATTTACATTAATTAATATTTTGATAAAAATCTCAGTCATTTGAACACGCAGAACTGCCATTTCTTGAAAAAGTTATTAACAAACAAGTTATATCTTCAACGCCCCCAAGCACTCCTTTTTGTTGACTTTTGATTCACATGTCTATATAATACGACCCGTGCTCAAAAAGCTGGTGCTTGAAAGGAGATTGATACAGGACTAAATACTCAACTTAGGCAATCCAAAACTCAAAATTCATCATCACCAAATCCATGCCAGACAGTCATTAGAGCTACGCAATACATCCTTACTTAAATGCACAATAGCTTGACTGCAATTTAAAGGTGCTTATTACATTCTTTAAAGTTATGTAGCCTTTTAATTACGGAAGATCAGCCACTGCGGTAAACTAAGCCATGATTATGATTCTTTCACACCAGAAAAACTCTCTCAAAGGAGCTTTTTTTCAATGTCTCATACCGTAAAAATCTACGATACCTGCATCGGCTGTACACAATGCGTTCGTGCTTGCCCCACTGACGTACTAGAGATGGTTCCCTGGGATGGCTGCAAAGCTGCTCAAATCGCTTCTTCTCCCCGCACAGAAGATTGTGTGGGCTGCAAGCGATGTGAAACGGCTTGTCCTACCGACTTTTTAAGCATCCGCGTTTATTTAGGAGCTGAAACGACTCGTAGTATGGGTTTGGCTTACTAAATTTTCCCTTCGGAAGGCAATTTATTCTCTCGATAGCAAGCACTTATTAGTAGTGGGGGCTGGGCATTACGTACCATTTACAACAATGGTGAGTCATGTCCAGCCTGCAATTTTATGAACTTAATGTAAAATTTTGAAAGAAATCGCAATACTGATATAGCAGGGAACAGGGAACGCTTAACAGGGAACGCTTAACAGGGAACAGGCTTGAAAGTCTCGTGGTGTCCGTATTTTCTCATTAGTTCATGTCCTAACCTACCTGGCAACTGCTATAGATTGCATCTGGTTGCACGCACTGACAGGCTTTCCTCATATAGCTATAACTGTATACAACAAAGTCATTTTTTTGCCAAAATGCTACCTTTGTGCTGTTGACTATACTGTGTTTATTAGTCCTATAACAAGAGTGGTGTGATCAAATGTGCGGAATCGTTGGGTATATTGGCACTCAAGCAGCAACAGAAATTCTGCTATCTGGGTTGGAAAAACTAGAGTATCGGGGATACGATTCTGCGGGAATCGCCACGATATGGGAAGGTGAAGTGAATTGTGTCCGGGCAAAGGGTAAACTTTATAATCTGCGTTCTAAGCTAGAACAAGTCGAAACACCTTCTCAAATTGGTATTGGTCACACTCGCTGGGCAACTCATGGTAAACCTGAGGAGTATAATGCCCATCCCCATATGGATGCGGCTATGCGAATAGCAGTAGTGGTTAATGGGATTATTGAAAATTACAGCGAGTTGCGCGAGGAACTAAAACAGAAAGGATACCAGTTTCTCTCAGAGACTGATGTTGAGGTTATCCCCCACCTAATCGCTGAGTTTTTCAAACATCCCCCTTCTTCTGTTTCTCCCTTCTGTCCTTCTTTGTTGCTTGAAGCTGTTCGGGATACTGTTGATAAACTTAGGGGGGCGTTTGCGATCGCACTCATCAGTGCTGACTACCCCGACGAACTCATCGTCGTCCGACAACAAGCACCTATGGTGATTGGTTTTGGGCAAGGAGAATTCTTCTGCGCTTCCGACACACCAGCGATTATTTCTCATACCCGTGCGGTTTTACCTCTAGACAATAGGGAATTGGCACGTCTGACACCTCTGGGTGTTGAGGTTTACAACTTTGCAGGTGAAAGGTTGAAAAAACAGCCCCGCCTGCTTAACTTGAATCCCACAATGGTGGAAAAGCAGGGATTCAAGCACTTCATGCTTAAGGAAATTTACGAACAACCAGCAGTTGTACGGGCTTGTTTGGATGCTTACTTCAGTGCTGATTGGAGTGTTGGTGATTCTACAAATTCTCCCATTAAACTTGGTTTACCTGCAGAGATTTACGCTAATTTAGAACAAATTCAAATTGTTGCTTGTGGTACAAGTTGGCACGCAGCATTAGTCGGTAAATATTTAATTGAACAACTGGCAGGAATTCCAACGCAAGTACATTACGCTTCTGAATTTCGTTATGCACCATCACCCCTGACACCCAATACTCTGACGATTGGTGTTACGCAGTCTGGTGAAACCGCTGATACGCTAGCAGCCTTGGCGATGGAAAAAGAACGTCGTCAGGATAAAGAACCAAAATATCAAGCACGATTATTAGGAATTACCAATCGCCCAGAAAGTACTCTGGGTCATATGGTAACTCAAATTATTAATACTCTGGCGGGAATTGAAATTGGGGTGGCCGCAACGAAAACTTTTATTGCCCAACTGATGGCATTTTATGCATTAGCATTGGATTTGGCATATCTTCGTCAAACGATTTCTTCTACGAAATTGCAAGAGATTATTGACGGGTTGCGGCAAATTCCTGGTGAAATTGAAGCAACTTTGGAAAAGCAAGAAGAGTCTATTGGACAATTAGCGCATGAGTTTGCAGAAACCAAAGATTTCATCTTTTTGGGAAGAGGGATTAACTTTCCTATTGCTTTAGAAGGGGCGTTGAAATTAAAGGAAATTAGCTATATTCATGCAGAAGGATATCCGGCTGGAGAAATGAAGCATGGACCGATCGCTTTGTTGGATGCGAAAGTTCCAGTTGTGGCGATCGCCACACCCGGAAGTGTTTACGAAAAAGTCATTTCTAACGCCCAAGAAGCCAAAGCGCGTGATTCTCGCTTAATTGGAGTGACTCCATTTAATCATGGGGAAGCAGCAGAAATCTTTAACGACTTTATCCCAGTTTCCAAAGTTGATGAATTGCTTTCCCCAATTCTCACAGTTATTCCCCTGCAATTGTTGGCTTATCATATTGCGGCGCTTCGCGGTTTGGATGTTGACCAGCCGAGGAATTTAGCGAAGTCTGTGACGGTGGAATAATATAATTTCAGCTAATGTGGAGGATGTGGAGGAATAATTCGGTTGAACAATAAAAAATGCGATTAAACAATGGATAAAACAGTTTAACAATTGCTGGAGCCACGTTCACCACGATTTTTCTACCATCTACATGGTGGGATGCGAAAATTTAAGGTCTTTCGGTTCTAAAATTGTTCAACAGGTTTATATGTGAGCAAATGGCTGTGCCTAATCAGTCAGACAGTTATTGTTCAATTTTTTTTCATAGCATTTACACTGTAGAACGAGGAATCAGGAGTTTGAGCCACTGAAATTGTTCAACTGTTTCAAAGTGGACTCAAACTTTTAACAACAACCCAACGTGCGATACGCGTAGCGTCAAGCCTCCGGCTTATCGCACCTTTTACAGAAATCACTGTGGGAGTTGTAAAAATGCTTGCTCAACGAAATGAAAATGTCGCTGTACAAAAATGTTACCTGGGATTAGATTTTGAAAATGCGGCAATGGGGTGTCGTCTAGCCGAGGCAATTATATTGCGGTACAGGTTGATGATGAATACGACTTTCTAATTTGATGAATCATTTGGGTAAAACCGTACCTGAAAGTGCGAGAAAGTTAGATAAAGAGCAAACTCCTCAATTTGATATGACAGGAGGAGATTTTGTTATTGCCAAGCTGCGAGGTGGGAAAGGTTTACCTGATAAGGGATGGGAAGAAGTTAAGCCACAAGCAACACAAAAAATTAATAAAATTGCTGAGACTATAAACCAGCACGCTAAACAAATCAATAACATTAACGAAGTCAAGGATGCTCATTTTGGTGATGTCATTCACAAAAACTAATTTCTCTAGTTAGAAGAAGAATGAGCAAATGAGCAATGCCTACCCCTGATGAACTAGATGAACTAAAAGTTGTTTTTGAAAACCTTGTGGGACGCACTCCAAGTGATGAGGAAATCGAAGCTTTGAAGGCTTGCTTTAAGGGCAACCAGTCGATAAATTTTCAAGTCGCCAAGTACATCAATAATGTCACTGAAGCGCAAAATAGTCAGTTTGGCGATACGCACAAGCTAAAGCCTCCGGCTTATCGCTTTTCCCAAAATGCAGATACAGAAGCAATTCAACCCGCAAAATTAAACCAAAACCAGCTTTCAGTTGATGACGTTGTGCAAAAGGTGCGCTTACGTTTTCACGATGACATCCAACGCTTACATGGTACGATGCCACTTTTGGGCGTTGATCATTGGGTAGATTTGGGTGAGTTGTTTGTGAATGTTAATATCCTGCAGGAAGTCAGCAGTAGTCGCAAATCAGAACTAGGTGATCTGTGGCAAGATTTTATCGCTAGCGTTCCAGAATATTCCAGTGATCGCAGTTTGGATCGCATTGGCTTAGGAAAGCATCAACAACGAGTATCTGGGTTAACAGTGCTGGCGAAAAATACCAATTTGATGGTACTGGGGAAGCCGGGTTCCGGTAAAACAACTTATCTACAGCATATTGTCACCGAATGCAATGAAGGAAGATTGCAGCCACATCGGATTCCTGTGTTGATTAAGTTGCGGGAATTTGTGGATGATGGTCGTAAATTTGAATATAGTCTAGAACGTTATCTCACTCAACAATGGCGATTGTCTGAAGCTGAGACTGAATTAGTTCTGAGTCAAGGCAAAGCATTGATTTTGCTGGATGGTTTAGATGAGGTGACGGGGGTAGATGGACGGGTGATATCCAAACAAATCAAACAATTTACCCGTACCTATCCACAGAATCAGTTGATTGTGACTTGTCGAACGCAAAGCCAAGAATCGCGATTTGAGCGTTTCGACTATGTGGAAGTAGCAGACTTTGATGAAACGCAGGTAAACGCATTTGCAAAACACTGGTTTAAGGCAGTTTGTTCTGATGCAGAGGAAGGACAGGCAAAGGCAAGGCAATTTTTAGACAAGCTTTATATAGAAGAAAATAAGCCCATTCGGGAGTTAGCGATTACGCCAATTCTGCTAAGTTTAACCTGTGCTGTGTTTCAGGTGCAGGGGAAGTTTTACTCAAAGCGATCGAAACTGTATGAGGAAGGATTAGAGTTACTACTGGAGAAGTGGGACAAGTCGCGGGAAATTGAGCGGGATGAAATTTATCGAGATTTATCCGTAGAGCGAAAGCAGGAACTTTTGAGCTATTTGGCGGTGAAGAAGTTTGAACAACCACAATATGTGCTGTTTGAGCAGGAGGAGATTGAAGGGTATATTGCAGAGTTTTTGGAGATTTCGCGGCGGGATAGTCGAGTGGTGTTGCGGGCGATTGAGGCGCAGCATGGGTTATTGATTGAAAGGGCGCAGAAGGTTTGGTCGTTTTCACATCTAACGTTTCAAGAGTATTTTGTGGCGAAGTGGTTTTGCGAGCGGAGTAACTGGAATGATTTAGTGAATCATATTATAGAGATGAACTGGCGAGAGATTTTTTTATTAGTAGTTATGATGTATGAGCCTGTAGATGTTTTATTACAGTTAATGAAACAAAAAGCCGATCACCTTGTAGTTGATGAATCGAAAATACAGAAATTTCTCTTTTGGATATTTCAAACATCTCAAATAGTTGATTTTCCCTATAAACTAGAAGTTATTCGAGCGTTTTATTTTGAACTATATGGTGGATTGAATTCCACTTATAAATTTAGGATAGCTAGTCACCTATCTTCTACTTCAGACGGTATTATCTGCGGCGTTTTCTATAACGCTCACAACATTATTAAAATTAAAACAATGCTTAGAGAAACCCAACCAAAACAGAAGAAGAAGGAAAATTATATTGATTATATCTGGATATTTAGTTCAGAGCATGAAAATCTATTAAAACAGTATTATTTGGCTAATAATATACTAGTAGATTGTCTGAAAAATGGTTTTCTTAAAAGTGATGAAGTTACAAAGGAAATTGAGACAAATATATTCTTGCCGATCGCCGAAATCGAAAAGCGTAAGCGTGAAAAATGAGTATGCGTAATTTCTACTTAAGCTATGCTGCCATGATTTTGTTGACGGTAAAACGATACGTGCTTCACACAGGCTAACGCCAATGCCAATATAGAGAAAAGGAGACAAAACAATGAACGCAAAAATTAGTATCCAAATTGAAAAAACTCAATTAGGTTATTCTGCCTACAGCCCTGAAATTGAAGGGAGTCAAGTACAAGGTGATTCTGTTGAAAGTGTTGTTGATGCTCTCAAGACAATTCTCAGCACTTACCTGAAAAAACAAGAACATCAGATAGATTCTGGAACGGATAAACCTATCTGGGAAATCGCTCAACAAATCACTCAAGATATGACCGAAGAAGAAATTCGTCAACTGCCATCAGATGGTGCCGAGCAACATGATCATTACATCTATGGCATTCCTAAACGGAAATCATGAAGACGCTATTTGCAGATACTTTCTACTGGGTTGCTTTAATCAATCCAGGAGATGATTGGTACAATCGAGTTCTTAATACCAGCAACTCACTGGGGCAAATCCAAATTGTGACTACAGATGAAGTGTTGACAGAAGTGCTCACTTTCTACTCAGAAGCGGGTACTCGAATGCGGCAACGTACTGTGGAGTTTGTGGACAATATTCTTAATAATACCAAAATTCAAGTAATTGAACAGACTCATGCTTCTTTCCTGGCTGGTTTGGAGTTATATCGTAGCCGTTTTGATAAAGGTTATAGCCTAACTGACTGTATCTCCATGAATACTATGCGACAACTGGGCATCACAGAAGTTTTAACCCATGACCAGCACTTTGCTCAAGAAGGCTTTGTCATCTTGTTCAGGTAGGTGATTGAGCTTGTCCTAAGTAGCCAATAACCTAGACAAGCCTCGTCATTCATTGAGAAGTATTCCCAGTTTCTTCGATCAACTCATCCACCAATTTTCTTAACCGTTCCTTCCAGTCAGGGACGGCTTTTAGCTTTTCTTTTACACCTATCCGCACATTGAAACACACGGGGGACTTGTCAAAAGGTTCTTCATTTAAAGAAGTTGCTCCAAGTTTATTTTTTTTCTGGAAAGGCATCATTTCGAGTTGTATATGTTACTATATCAACATATAACACAATTTTTGAGGTGACGCATTGCACGTCCAACAGTTGTCACACCCAAGATTCTCAAACCATCGGCTGTCCAAATAAAATGCTCTGCCCAGCGTTGCTGACGTGGATTGAATAGTGGTACGCTTTCCTGAGTTTTTGGATCAACAGCCGTTGTAAAATTATAGTGACGCTCGTTGCAGCGATGACAAGCCAACGCTAAATTCTCGTCATCATCTGAACCGCCTAAAGATTGGGGCAAAATGTGGTCAAGTGTGAAACGATCTGGACTTAGGTATTCGGGGGAATGGCAGTACTCGCAGAGGAATCTAGCTCGTTGTCGGACAAATCTTCGAGTTGCCTTGGACACCATTTTGCTTGCGCTGCCAATTGAGCATTAATTAAAGTAAAAATCCGCGATAGTTCAGAGATACCATCTAGTTCTGCCCGTTCCGCTTGAGATAACGCATCCTGCTTATTTTTGTTGAGTAATTCTTCAAACCGAGCTTGCAACTCATGAGTAAATTTGAAGATGTAGACTTCACCCAACTGGCTCATCCTAACTCCAGAACGGATAAACGATGATGGTTGTACCATGAGTTGAGTTATCATTGCTTTACCCTACACAAATGGTTCTTTGATTGTAACCGAAGGAGGGTTTGATTGCTGCTCATGGTATGTAGCCTTCAGATTTGAGCTAAGCGATGTCTGACGACAAGCCCTTCGGGTATGCCTTCGGCACACCTTCGGTGAACGCAGTCGCCTGCGGAGGGAAACCCTCCCGCAGCGCTGTCTCACCGCTACGCGTCTACGCTACAGAAGAACCTTTGCTTTGTAAGTTGATTCGTGTGGTACGTCCTGCTAATTGAAGAAGGTTTCGCCGAAATCGAAAAGCGTAACCATGAAAGATGATTAGGTGTGATTTATGCTACATAGCACATAATCTGTGCAAATAAAAAAAATATAATTTAGCGCTAATTTTCCGGATTATCACTGAAACCTGTTGTATATAAGGAAGCTGAAACTAGTACAACAACCAGGAGATAGTTTTGAACGCAGTTAGCAAGGTAGACGCAATTCTCAACGCATGGTTTGATTACATAGCTCTAGATGATTACAGTAACGCCAAGATTGAAGCTAATAGCGATGCAATAAAACAGCGCGGTGTCAGCCTAGTACGCGACCATGTATTAATTGAGCCAGATACCTTCTCAGAGCTACGACAAAAAGTTACCCAAGGGCAAAAAGGTCAACAGGAAGCAGTGTGGGCTTTGTCCTTTCCGCAAGTTTTAGATGTAGAAAAGGGAAAATCTTATCTTTGTCCTTTGTTTAGCTTGGATATTACACCATTGAAGCGGGTGTGTTGTTAAATGATGCAACCACAGCCCAAGTATTACGTTCGCAGTTTGATACTTTGGTTTGTCGAAAAATTTTGCGTCCGGTATCGATTTGTCAAAAAACAGGAAGCTCGCCGCATCGAAACTTCGACACGGCAGACTTCGCGCGTTAAGCTAGCTGCGCCTCCGGCAATCGCCTCTCCAGCTTAGACGGCAAAGCAATGATAGTCTGTATGAGTCGGAAAATTTGTGTAAACTTCTGACTTTGACTGTTATCTAGTTCATTTAGCAGTACCTTTTTTGACAAAAAGGCAACGGATTCTACGACAACAGGTTTGCCCTCTACTATGTTGTATAGCAAGTTTTTCAGGAGCTTTGGGAATGACAGCAGCAACAGACCCCGTAAAGTTGAGCAAGCAGGAAGTTGGCAAAGCCGCTGCCGCCCTGGTACAATCAGGTTCTATTGTTGGGTTGGGTACGGGGTCAACGACAGCATATGCAATTGAGTTTATAGGCGATCGCCTCAAATCCGGCGAACTCAAAGATATCGTTGGTGTCCCCACTTCGTTTCAAGCAGAAGTGCTGGCGAAGCAGTACGGTATTCCACTCACCACCCTAGACGCGATTGACCACATTGATATTGCAATTGATGGTGCAGACGAAGTTGATCCACAAAAAAATTTGATTAAAGGTGGTGGTGCAGCACATACCCGCGAAAAGGTAGTAGATTATTTAGCCAGCCGATTCATTGTCGTTGTCGATGGTGGTAAATTAGTTGATAGACTGGGTTCTGTTTTTCCAGTTCCTGTAGAAGTCATACCAATGGCTGTGACTCCCGTCACCCTGGCACTTAAAAAACTTGGTGGCAAACCAGAACTGCGTATGGGTGTGAAAAAAGCTGGTCCAGTGATTACCGACCAAGGCAACATGGTTATAGATGTCAAATTTGACACTATTGATGACCCAGAAAATATCGAAAAAATACTGAATAATATTCCCGGCGTGTTGGAAAATGGTATCTTCGTCAACTGTGCTGATGTGGTGTTGGTAGGCGAAGTCAAAGATGGTCAGCCTGTCGTCAGGGAATTGTAGCAGTTTAAAGTGAGTATAGGGGTGCACAGGCGCAACGCCTTGCGCCCACATAGAAAAAATTAAAAATATACCTACAGACACCCTAGGCAAAGCGTGCAACTGCTGTCCACGAGAAAAGTTAGGGATGTGAGGGAATAAGGGAATAAGAAAATAAATGCATTTTCCTTATACCCCTACATTCCTATGAAACCTTTATTAAACTTTGTTCTAAGTGTGTGGCTGTACAAAAGCACAAGTCACTTTATTATTTTTGTATTTAATCTTGTCTATAAGTATTATTTTTAACATCCATTAACCAAATTTTTTCTAGAAAAGCAATTCTTCTACGGTAAACAGCAACACGAGACTTTTTATAAGTAATTATTCCTAGTAAAACAAACAGAGGAAAGGAAATGATAGATAACCCTATGAGATTATTAGTATGGGCATCAGTAGAACCCTTAGAGTGAGTATTTGAGGGGTCAGTTGTTGGCTGAGTGCTAAAGTAATGCGGCATTAATACCTCCAGAGATTATAGTTCTACTAATAAAGCTTCAAGGGGAACGTTTTATTTTTCGCACAAGTTGAGGATTTTCCGGATGTATCCGGACTCTTGTTACTCAAACAATGAGTATTTCTAGTTCTCATAGTCAATATCTTCGCCAAAATGCCCTCACTTTTTAAGAGTGGGGCACTACAAACAATAGCCGTAAGGCGTGACCGTTCCGCTTCATTTTTCATAGACAAGGATGGACAACCCTCCACAATGTCTACTCGTAAAACCCGAGATCTGGATGTATTTTTGCGGTGAATCCAGCGCCGTGCGGGGGTTCCCCCCCGTTGAGGCGACTGGTGAACCCGAAGGGCACTACCAAAAAATTTGAATCAAACTAGTTGATTGGAAGCCGCAAAAATACAAGGGTTGTCCATCCTTGTCGAGGGTTTGCCCAACCCACTAGGGCTACGTCTCTACAGTGTATTACAGGCAACCGAGAAGCGCTATATACTTACACGGTGACAAAATGCTTTGACCGTATGCGTTTACAGACATGCTGCTTTGTATGCCTGCAGGTATACAAAGCAGCATCTTGTGGAGGAGAGATCCAAAGGGTTATCCCGTTCAGTTCTCTGGGCTGTTATAAGTAAGTCGGCACAATAAAACCAATGTATGTTGAGTTTTGTAAAAACTGTGAAATAACCTATTTCTAAGCTGTTTGCTAATTTTACATTTCGTTACATAGGTGATTTTTTAACGCCGACTTACTTACACCCACCTAATTCATTTTGAATTCTGAATTCTGACTTATGACTTGTGACTTCTGTTTTATAATTTCTTCTCCAATATTTGAGTTTATCCATAGAAATTGATTTTGTGACAACATTCACTCCAGTTCCTCGCCAAGCAACTTCTGAATCTGTTGTAAAAACAGCACATTCTAATTGATCTAGCTTAATATTCCAATACTCACTAAATCTGCTTTTCAAAGTTATGACTTGCTCAAAAACTTTATTTCTATGCTTATTTCTTCTTTTCCTTTCTGTTGCTCCTGTTGCTTCTGTATCAATAAATTTAGTTTCTATTAAGAAGATATTACCGAATGAACTCAGATAAACGAAATCACACTTCCCCAAATCTGTATAGTCAGCGATTGGGGACTTTTCAAATAACAGTAGTTCAGAGCAGAAAGGAAATATCCGTTCGATATTCAAGAACAAATAAGCTTGCAATAGCAGTTCGTTATCGTAAGGAAAACTAACAACACCCTCAAAAAATTTTTTAATCTCTTCCTGAGATTGGGGTTGAATTCTTTTACAATGTGTAACAAAATTATTCACTTCATCTGCGATCATGCAGTTTTTGTTTCCTCCTCCTTATTAACACACAAGCCTGATGAGTAAAAATATACCCTGTATGTGAGAAACCAAACATCCGCAGAAGTAACTAAAAAACGGTTCTCCTTTCATTTACTTACGGTAAAATATTGAGAGTATTTTTGTAATAATTATATCAATTTAATCAGTGTTAATGCTTAGTAAGTAGTTGCATGCTGACTTTTTGGTAGTCAGGTGTTGCGCCCATAAGTTGTAAATTGATTTGTGAGGACAGTCAACAATTAGGGGTGTAGGTCTACAAACTAAACCCTACACCCCCTCAAAATTAATGACACAGACTACAATCGCTCTTTGATTAAACATCAGCAAGCGATTGTGGATAAGCAGAGAATCTGGCATTTTGAAGAGCCTGAACAGTTGTTCTAGAATCTTGCACCCAAAATTGTCGTCCAAAACGGACAAGTTGACGGGAAGTTCCGGCTTGTACAATCCCTATGACAGGAACTTTTGCTTTTTCTCTCTCTCCTGAGTATTCTTGCAAAATTGTTCTGAGGCGATGTTGTTCTTCAATGGTGTCTGCTTGTTGAAGATTCAATTGCACTATCACCAACTGTACTGTTTCGACTAGTTCTACGTCTTCAACAATCAATTGATTTTGGTCTTCGCGTCGATCTACTTTCCCCCAAACAATTAACCTAGAGTCAATTTGGAGCAAAGAATGAATCTGCTCGTAAATTTTAGGAAAGACGACTGCTTCTAATTGTGTCGTTAAATCTTCTATTTGTAAAATCGCCATTGGATCGCCTTTTTTGGTCATCACTTTCTTAACACCATTGAGCATGACAACCGCACAAATAGCACTTTCTTCTTTCTGTTCCCCAAGCTGCGAAAGGTTAATTGGGGCTAGAACACGTGCTGAATTGCGAATAGCTTTGAGTGGATGATCTGATACATAAAATCCCAAAAGCTCCTTTTCCATTTGCAACTTTTTCTGTGGGGGAAAATCAGGAACTTTTTGAGCTTTGGGAGCTGTATCAAAGCTATTTTGGTTTTGATTGGTAGTAGCAGCAGTAGAAAATGGACCGCCTAAAAAATCAAACAGATTTCCCTGTCCACTTGCTCTGTCTCTGGCACGAGATTGTGCCCAGTCGTATACTAGTTCTAAATCGCGAAGTAACTGGTTGCGATTGGAGTCAATGGTGTCAAACGCTCCACAAGAAATCAGTGCTTCTAAACTACGGCGGTTGACAGTACGCAAATCGATGCGATCGCAAAAATCAGCTAGAGACTTAAACTCGCCTCCTTCCTCTCTCGTTTCCAAAATACACTTTATTGCGTTCTCTCCCACGTTACGAACAGCGGACAATCCAAACAAAATGTTGTCACCTGACGGTGTAAAATCTTCACCAGAGCGATTGATGTCTGGCGGCTCTATATGAATATTCATACTTGCGCAGCTGGAAATATATTTCTGCACCTTGTCTGTGTCATCGCTGTTAGCCGTCAACAGCGCCGCCATGTATTCCAACGGATAGTTCGCTTTTAAGTACGCAGTTTGATATGTGACATAACCATATGCCGTTGAATGGGATTTATTGAAACAATTAGAAGCAACCAAGCCATTTCTAATAATAAAGTTATGGTCGCGCTCTACCCCTATGTCATAAACATTTTGCGTGCTGAGAGTTTTTCGAGTTACAATTTTCACCATTTTTCCAGCCCCTAAAACCTATAAAATCAATTAATTTCTAAAATTGTCAAAAGCCTGTAACGCCCATTTTTACAGAAATAAATATTAATTTAGTCCAATTGGCATTTAAGGAGAATACCTGGACAGCCCAATCAAGTGGGCAGAAGTCGTCAAAGTGTACTAAAATCAAGGACTTGAGTCGTAATATAAAGTAATCATGGCGTCCATCCGCGAGTTGCACACACAGCTAATTAAGAAAGAACGCTCTGCCGTTGAAATTACTCAAGAAGCTCTAGACCACATTCAAGCATTAGAGCCAAAATTGCACAGTTTTTTATGCGTGACTGCACAACAGGCATTAGAGCAAGCGCAGCAAGTGGATGCTAAAATCGCTGCTGGGGAAGAAATCGGCATACTCACAGGGATTCCGATTGGGATCAAAGATAATCTGTGTACCAAGGGAATTCCCACCACCTGCGCCTCTCGAATTTTAGAAAATTTTGTACCCCCATATGAATCAACTGTCACCCAAAAACTGGCAGATGCTGGTGCGGTGATGGTAGGTAAAACCAATTTGGATGAGTTTGCTATGGGAGGTTCCACAGAAAACTCTGCTTTCAAACTCACAGCTAATCCTTGGGATTTGTCGCGGGTTCCAGGCGGTTCTTCTGGTGGTTCAGCAGCAGCAGTCGCAGCAGGAGAATGTGTTGTCTCTCTGGGTTCTGATACTGGTGGTTCGATTAGACAACCAGCCTCTTTTTGCGGTGTTGTGGGAATGAAGCCAACTTATGGACTCGTTTCTCGCTATGGCTTGGTGGCTTTCGCTTCCTCTTTGGATCAAATTGGACCATTTGCACGCACAGTGGAAGATGCAGCGATATTATTGAAGGCGATCGCCGGTTACGATCCCAAAGACTCCACCAGCCTAAAAGTCGAAATTCCTGACTACACTGCTAACTTAAAACCAGAGTTCCCTAAAGGAAAGCTCAAAATTGGTGTCATCAAAGAAACTTTTGGTGAAGGTTTGGATCCACAAGTCGAAGAAGCTGTCAACAAGGCGATTAAACAATTAAAAGAGTTGGGAGCGGAAATTCAAGAAATTTCTTGTCCTCGGTTTCGCTATGGCTTACCCAGCTATTACATTATTGCTCCATCTGAAGCATCGGCAAACCTAGCTCGCTACGATGGCGTTAAGTATGGCTACCGCGCTCCTGATGCAGATAACTTGATTTCAATGTATGCTCGCACCCGTGCGACTGGTTTCGGCGCAGAAGTTAAACGCCGGATTATGATTGGAACTTACACCCTTTCGGCTGGTTATTACGATGCATATTATCTTAAGGCTCAAAAAATTCGCACCCTGATTAAGCAAGACTTTGAAAAAGCTTTTGAAAAAGTTGATGTTTTAGTTTGTCCGACAGCTCCCACCACTGCATTTAAAGCAGGGGAAAAAACTTCAGATCCATTAAGTATGTACTTAATTGACTTGATGACTATTCCCGTCAATCTTGCTGGTTTACCGGGTATAAGCGTCCCATGCGGTTTTGATAACAATGGGTTACCAATTGGTTTACAGCTGATCAGTAATGTGCTGCGAGAAGACCAACTGTTTCAAGTCGCTTATGCTTATGAGCAATCAACGACTTGGAAAGAGCGATCGCCGCAACTATAGTCATTTATATCTTTTATATTAGTAGTGATGAGTCGTGACTCATTACTATTGACTATTAGCTGTTTCTGGAGTGAATGTCACTTGCTTGATACTACCCACACTTCCTAATGGTGTTGGTTGCTTCTTGTTCGTAGAAATCAATACCGCACCAGCATTACCAGAACGAACCATCACCTCTTTTTTTGCTGTCCAGGTTTTCTTATCTCCCTTCTTTAATTCCCCTTCAAACTCAGTTTTGCCATCTACTTTCACTCGTACCCATGATTTGTCCTGCAATTCAAGAGTAACTTCGACTGGAGTTGTTGTCGCCTCTTGCGGTGATGGAGTTGGGGTTATAGTAGTTAGTGCAGATGATGGAGTTGGGGTTATAGTAGTTAGTGCAGGTGATAAAGCCTTGGTTGTTGATGAAGTGACAGGTGGACGAGTTTTTGGTTGGGAGGATGTTAATGATGAAGCTTGAGTTGCAGATTCCGTGTTTTGTTCAGCCGCAAGCGGTGACAAGTCTTTTTGACTAGAAGATTGAACTGAACGTTGTGGATTGAGAAGATAAAACAATCCAAAGGAAGCGACAGCTAATAACAGGACGTAAGGTACAAAAAGAGGTATATATATGGTTGGTTTTTCATCTACCACTTGATGATCATTATTTGATTCTTCAGGAGTCAAACAAATATTTGCAACAGTTTTTGCTAAAGCAGCACCGTCAAGTCCTATAGCATTTGCATAGTGACGGATAAACCCTTGGACATAAATTGGCTCGGGCAATTCTTCAAATCGCCCTTCTTCCATAGCTTGTAAGATGGCGGGTTGAATACGTGTGTAAGCTGCGAGTTCTTTTAGACCTACCGATCTTTCCTCTCGTACTTGCCGTAGATGTGCAACTATTTCTACCAGTTGCTCCTGTTGATCTTTCTTTAACAGCTTCACTCTCTTCTCCTTGTTCTTTGTTAATGTTTTCTCATTCAATCACAAGCTACTTAATTTTATGTACATTTTTTGACTCATCTGTATTTTAAATCATTTTTGATAATGGATTCATCACTTTCTCTTGATAGAGTTCTTTGGTACCGCTAAAAATATTGTATTTATAAATACTTACATGAAAATAAATAAGCTGCAAGATTCAGTGCAACTAATATTTCCATTCTTAATTTATGTAGGAGTCGTTGTAGCAATTAGCTATTTTGCTGTATGTATATTTCTTTTTCTCAAGCAAACGCGATTTATTTTTTTTCCCTCTGCTGTTATTGACACAACACCAGAGTTTTATAACTTACCTTATGAAGATGTTTGGTTGCCTGTGTCAGCTAAATCAGGTAAGGTAGAACAGATTCATGGTTGGTGGATAGAAGCAAACCAACCAAATGGCAAAGTTTTGCTCTACCTGCATGGTAATAGTGTCAACATTGGTGCAAATGTTACTCGTGCACATTGGTTTCATCAACTAGGGTTTTCAATGTTACTAATTGATTACCGTGGTTATGGTCGTAGTGAAGGTCGCTTTCCCAATGAATCACAGGTTTATCAAGATGCAGCTACAGCTTGGGACTACCTAGTCTACCAGCAACAGATTCCACCCAGCAAAATTTTTATTTACGGACACTCCCTGGGAGGTGCAGTAGCTATTGATTTGGCTCTCAAACAACCAAACGCTGCTGGCTTAGTTGTAGAAAGCTCTTTTACCTCGATCCGGAAAGTTCTTGCTTACAGGAACAATTTTAAAATGTTTCCAGTCGATATAATCCTGAGACAGCATTTTGATTCGATTAGGAAGGTGCCAAACTTAAAAATCCCAGTTTTATTTATTCATGGTACTGATGATGTCATCGTACCTGCTTTGATGAGCCAAGAATTGTATGCTGCTGCTCCTGAACCAAAAAAATTGATTCTCGTTCCTGGTGCAGCACATAATAACGTAGCACAAGTCGCTCCTTCTGTATATTTAGAAGCTGTTCGCTCTTTTATTATTCTTGCTGAGTCCAGAATTCTTAGCTCTTGAGTACAAACTTTAGCAAAAAGAAGAACTCAGAATTTATGAGTGGGGAATTAAGATCCACACTCATAGAAGACCACGCCTATTTTAAAATTTGGTGTTCTTGAGTTTTACCACTCTACCTCGCACACAGTTGTACAGAATTACTTTTTGATTCTTCCTTGTTCAACCAGTGAACAGCTACCTACGCAGTGAACACTTCGACAAGCCCCTTCGGCTACGCTCAGGGCGAGTCAGTGCATCGCAGTGAACAAGGGGTGGACGAGTCCGTTTCCTGCCTGGTAACTGGTAACTGATAACTGGTAACTGATAACTGTTAAAAAACAATTCCTGCAAATTTTAGCATGACCTCTACAATTTTAAAAATGAGGTAAAATATCATGCCAAAATTCAACTGTAAAAATTTATTTGATTATTGGTATAAAACCCATAAATAAACACGACATTATAGAGTTCGCATAATTGTTTTTTTTGATTTTTTTTGATTTTTCTTATATTGAGAAAAAAAACTCAGTAACAATCCGGAAAAATCAGGACACTGTAGAAGAGATTATACAGATAGAACTTCCCTTTGTTTAATTGCCGCAAGAGGCTCCCTACAATGGCTACTACATCATATTTGTTAAAAATTCTCGACAATCCAACTATTGAAATTTCTCAAGATGAATTGCGGACGCTTTTAGGTGAAATAGAAGCTGAACTGCATCAGAGTAAAGTCTATCGCCGTGCTGTAGTCATATTGCAAAAATTACTAGGTTCTTCAACTGAGCAAGCCAATGTTTTGTTTAAAGCAGTAGGTAGAGAAGCGATTGGTTTAGCATTTCGGCAATTTGTGCAGCAGTATCAAAAAGTTAAAGAGAAGCCGCAAGAAGACACCACGATTGAAACATCAACTATTGAAAAGACAAATTCCACCGATGAATCATGTAATGATTCATCACAAAATTTCAGAAGTGTGGTTGACCAAAAAACGATTATCAAGACTGATGAGAAAGCTGATTTACCATCAGAATCTCAAGTAGAAAGTCACAAGGCAAATGATTCCGCAAAAACCAAACAAAACCGTCCCAAAACGAAAACGAAAATTGGGTGGCGAGGTTTTGGTAAAAAACGGAAACAAGCTGAACTAGCCTTGCAAATGGCAGTTGAGCAGCGAGTAGAAACTCGGCGTCAAATCAGTCAACAACTACGGCAGGCTCGTGAATCCCAAGGACTTTCTTTGAGCCAACTTCACGCTTACACTCACGTACCCCTGCATCATATGGAGGCACTGGAAAAGGGTGATTGGGAGTTATTACCAGAGGATGTGTATGTTCGTGGTTTCGTCCGTGTCATGGCTAACGCTCTTGGATTAAATGGCACAGATTTAGCTGCTTCCTTGCCTGCGCCAGAGCCAGTAAAAGCAATTTTACCTGCCAAGTATGAGCATAAAAGTAATTTCGGATTAGGAATAGCACTGCATCCGGTACATTTTTACCTAGGCTATGCAGCCCTTGTCGCTGGATCCGTCGGAGGACTATCAATCATGGCGTCCCAACAAGCAAGTGCAGACAAAATGATCAATAAAGATGCAGCAACTCCACCCTCTTCATCATTCACTAAGTCATCGCAGGAAACAAAACCAATTTCTAAGCCAGGGCTGTCTAATCGTGTTAGTATCACCGTTGGACCTGATATTGCCCCACCCGAAGCTCTTTAAAAGTCATGAGTGATGAGTGAACAATACTGTAGAGACTGTACAGTACAGTCTCTACTATCTGATTCAAACAAGAACTACTACATATAAGATTCCTATCTGAGTTTATATTAAGCGTTAAGAGTTTCCTATTCCCTGTTCCCTGTTCCCTGTTCCCTGTTCCCTATTCCCTTTTTCGGTAAGGGAACCTAGATTCTCTGAAATCAGACTTGTAATTATAAGAGTCATGAGGCGCAAGATTTGAGATTTGTTACATTCGCAGATCAGAAATCCGGAAAGTTCAGAAAACTTGATGTATATTGATTACGATTAATAAAAGACAGTAATAACACTTATCAAAGACAGCAACAATATTATGATTTGCTGCCTAAATCCCGAATGCTCTTATCCCCTAAATTCACAAGGAACAAAGTTCTGTGAGAATTGCGGGGCAGAGTTGATTGAGTTACTCAGGGGTCGTTACCGCATTATCAAACCATTAGGAGGCGGCGGATTTGCTCGCACCTACCTTGCTGAGGATGCAGATAAGCTTGATGAGAAATGTGTTGTCAAGCAACTAGCACCACAAGTTCAAGGAAGCTGGTCACGCCAAAAGGCGATGGAGTTGTTTCAGCAAGAAGCAAAACGTTTACAACATTTAGGGGAACATCGCCAAATTCCTACCCTCTATGCCTATTTTAAGGAACGTAACTACCTTTATTTGGTGCAGCAGTTTATCGAAGGGGACGATCTGTTGCAGGAATTAAAACACAAGGGTGTGTTTGACGAAGCAAAGATTCAAGAATTCTTGCAAGATTTATTACCTGTTCTGATAGCGGTACATCAGCAGCAGGTGATTCACCGAGATATTAAGCCAGAAAACATCCTTCGCCGTGAAAGTGATGGTAAGTTGGTGCTGCTTGATTTTGGAGTGTCGAAGCGAAAGACTGGAACAGTGAACCCGAAACCAGGAACGAGTATTGGTTCTTTTGGTTATGCACCCTATGAGCAAATGTACTCGGGTGAAGCTTATCCTGCGAGTGATCTCTATAGCTTGGGAGCAACGACTTTTCATTTGTTGACTGGTGTTTCACCGTGGGAGATATGGATGAAACAAGGCTATAGCTGGACTTCTACCTGGCGGCAGTATTTAACAGAACCAATCACTGAGGAATTAGGGCTGATTATTGATAAATTATTGCAAGAGGATTATAATCAACGTTATCAGACAGCAGAGGCTGTTTTACAAGATTCGTTTTTTGTGTTGTCCCCACACTCTCCCCTACAGCATACAATACTCTCGCCTGTTCAACCAGAAACACTGACGCAAGAAATTCAACAGCAACCACCACAATATCAAGGGCAGTTCTCTGTAGAGAAATTATTGCCTTGGGCAATTATGACAGGTTCAGGGAGTTCGTTTCTTTTGATCGCCCTTCTCAGTTCTGTCGGAACTATGTGGATTAGTTCTAGTTTATGGCTGTTCGTTTTCGTAGGATTCATCTTTGTCCAGCCTTATTCAGTTTTTGAAAAAACTTATTTATTTATCGTTACCGGAATCACAACATTATTTGTTGTATTTATCTACAAGAATTTTTACATTGTTAATCTTCTCAAAGCAGGAATAGATGGATTCTTAGTTTTAATCTTGCTAGCCATTCTTGCTGGATTACTAACTTTTACTCTCTTAACTGTTTCTCAAATCTTGAACAGCTTTATCTCGAAATACTTCTAATTTTAGAGATAATTTTTGGTTGGCTGAGGTCGTCATCTTATATGAAAAATCAAGAAAATATTCGCCTCCTTATTTCCTTAGGACTGGCTGGATTACTAATAGCAGGTATTTTATGGTTAATGGGTAGAGTCATTCGTCCAGATAAAGAGTATTCTGGGCAATTTCAACCAAATAGTGCTTCAATTTCTCCATCTTATATCAACTCACCTTTAAAAAACCGGATGAGCTTGGGTGAGAAAGTTTTTGTCAGGGAAGAAAGACCCCCTGAGAAAGATGCTGGAAGCAAGGCATTTGAAGCTGGTGACTTTAGCACTGCGGTTAGTAAATTCCAATTATCCTTGCAAGCTAAACGTAATGATCCTGAGACATTAATTTATTTAAATAATGCCAAAATAGGGACATCGAAATCCCTAAAGGTTGCTGTCATTGTACCAATTGGTATTTCTTTAAATGAAGCAGAAGAGACTTTACGCGGAGTGGCTCAAGCTCAAGATGAAGTGAATAGCAGTGGAGGAATTAATGGTCTACCGTTGCAACTTGAGATTATTAGTATTGATAACTTTGATGTGATGAAAGAACTCAGCACGGAATTGGTTAAGGATACCAGTATCGTCGCTGTTGTAGGGTTTAGCCGCGACCCATCAATTTATAATAAAGGTGGTTTGGTAATGGTTTCAACAGTCAATCCAAAAAAGCCATCTCAACCAACAAAATACGTTTTTTATGCGACTCCAAAGTTTGATGTTTTTAGTGATGCGATCGCCAGTTATATCATTCAAAAAACTCGCCTCACCAACATCGCTATTTGTAGTGACTCTACATTTATAGTTAATCAGGAAAAAGTCAGTCAGGAAATTGTAGAACAATATACTGATTCCATCAAAAAATATGGAGGTAAAGTTACCAGTACAGCTTGCGATTTGAGCGCTCCAGATTTTCAACCTAGTGCTTTTCTCAGTCAAGCCATCAGTGATGGAGCAGAAGGTTTGATACTCATTCCTAGACCAGATAAACTGAACTTAGCTATTGATGTGGCACGAGAAAATAAAGGTAGACTACCACTTTTCAGTTTCCAAGGAATGTACACTGAAAGAACTTTAAAGTATGGGCAAGCAGATGTCAAAGGAATGGTGCTTGGAGTCTCTTGGCATAATGATGCTCTTGGAAACAAATCTTTTGCTCAAAAAGCCGTTGGGCTGTGGGGTGGAGAAGTGAGTCCACGAACTGCGACAGCATATGATGCACTTCAAACAATTATCACTGGCTTGAAAGAAGGTAACACCCGCCAGGAGTTGCAAAAAGCTTTATCTAACCCAAAATTTTCAGCGCCAGGAGCAACGGGAAAGATTCAGTTTTCGCAAACAGGCGATCGCAAGGGCGGAGTTTTTCTAGTCAAAGTGGAACCTTGCAATCCAAGTCAGTCTTGCAATTCTAGCACTCGCTACCATTTTAGACTTCTTGAATAAGCGTCGTTTCGCTGAGAGCGCTTTTCATCAGCGAAGCGGCTAAGAGTTAGATTCCCACTTCCCAATTCCTCTTCAATTTTTAACAATTTGAGATTGCCTAATCTTCCATGAGTAGCTAGAAATCAAATTGGTCAGAATATGAGCAACAATTGGTACCAACAAGTTACCACTAAGGAGAGCACTAGAACCTAATAATATTCCCACAATGCTTGCCCAAATAACATAAGGCCATTGTTGGGAACCACTCAGGTGTAAGACACCAAAGCAAATACTTGAGATAATCACAGCCGCATAGCTATATCCAAAGGCTGGTAACATCACACCTCTAAATAACAATTCTTCACTTAATCCAGGTAGCAACCCCAGCCATATCAAGTCTGGCAAAGCCAAAGGCTTTAGCACCATTTCTAAGTAAAAATCAGCGCTTTTACGATAGGGAAGCCATAGGCGATAAGTAATGGTACTTAAGGCGGTGATGCCTAAACCTAACAACACACCCCAAAGCAACTCTGTTTGATCCCAACGCCAACGCATGAGGGCAAAGTTACCAAATTGTAGCCACACTTTGGCGACTATCCATAAAAGAACTGCAGTCACTCCCATCGCCACCAGCACTTGAGTGCGTGTCAAATAGGGGATTTCTGGCTCTTGCTTTTGCTGTTGTGCCACGATAATCTATGAGGGGACAAGAGGACAAGGAGAAAAAATAACTTTTTAACTATTTATTAGAGATTGTAAAGGCGATATATTGCGGCTCAGAGCAGATGGGTTAATGCCTGCTTTGAGGGCGGCTAATACACCTACTGCCTCTAAATATGTGTTGACCTGTATTGATTTTATACCTAAAGGTTGGGGTCGAACCTCTACCTGAGTTTGATTTTCCTCCACAGTAATAATTTGGCATCGCCTGCTCTGACTTAAACTCAGTAAAGCGCTGTTGCCACAAGCAGTTGCTGGTACAATTGCTGCATCAACTTGGTTTGCCCAAATATCACCAAATTCGGACAATTCGTATGACGTCTCAGTTATAAACTGGGGTGCGCGGCTCAAGCCAACAAGCACGCATGGTAAAAAAGTATAACCTAATTCTTCAGCAGCAGAACGGGGAGATAAATTGGGATCTACAGGTGAAGGGAAAAAAGCAGGTGAATGGGCACAAGGAACTTGAAAAGTTCGGACAATCAAATGGCTGATGACAGCTTCTGCGCCAGCAATGGGATCGACTCCTTTACCTAAGCGATAGTTTTGGTCTGCTTGTTCATCCAGAGTATCAGGAAAACGGGCAACAACTGCGATCGCCTCCGCCCCCGCTTTTTTAATTAAAACTTCCGCCGCCCGTAATAAACTATCTGGGTTGCCTATCGTTCCCCAACTTATCCCTGATGCTGATTCACGTAATTCTACGTTTAATGGTGCATCAGTTATAACGTAATCTGTCATGGATAATCCCAGAGTTGCTCTGGCTGCATCTGCTGCCTGTAAGTGTCGTAGCCGTAATTCTGGTTCTATCGCTTGGTCAAGAAGCAAACCTATGCGATTTTGATGAACTGGACGTAAACCCCAGCACCCAGCGGCAAATTTGTCAAGTCCGTAACCTTCAACGTAGAAAGTGTTGGGCAGGTTCCAGTACAGACTGGCACCATTGAGGACATTGGGGTGGGTGATGAGGCGATCGCAAACCTGTGAAGCAGCTTTAGCAACTGGTAATGCATCTCCTGCATAACCTCCTATTGCAGCCCCAATGCCTGTGGGAATAATTAAGATAGCGGTGTATTGACGCACGAATAAAGTCAAAACTGAAAAGAAATTGCTATTTACTTGTGATACAGCAATCTTAGATAAGTCGTGAATAAAAAAACGTAGACGCGGAGCGGCTTCCCGCAGGGTACCGCAAAGGCGCAAAGGACGCAAAGAAAAGAAAGAGAAGAAGAGGAGGATCTTCATATCCTATTTAGGAAGGCTGTAGTTATTTAGTTATTTCTCAGTAGGCAGGTCTCATTTAATCTTAATATCAGATTTTATCTTCAATCCCTCTCCTTAATAAGGAGAGGGAAGCCGGAGGCAGGGTGAGGTTTACCACCTTACTTGAAATAACGAGTGAGGGAGTGTTGCTATTAGTTATTATCCATTAGCCTTCTGTAGTAACAACAGCTTCAACAGTGCATGATTGTTGTTTCACGTCCACGGATGTCACTGCCCAACGCAAAGGTTCTCCCTGTTTTTTCAACTCTACTTCAATTGCTTTTTGGAGTTCTGTGGGAGTTTCCTGTAGATCTATTTCTGCGGTAATAAAATGGGTTGTCATTTTTTCACTCCTTATACGATTTCTTTGTAAGGCAACCAAATTTTCTTGATTTCTTCTTTCTTGATTTCTTCTTTCTTGATTTCTTCTTTCTTGATTTCTTTGTGTCCTACCCTGCGGGAAGCCACTGAGTCCCAAGGGGACACGCCGCGCGTTCGCCCTTGGCGTGCGCTTTGCGCTTACGTGTCTTTGCGCCCTTTGTGGTTTGTTCCTCATAGACTTGGGCGCATTTTCAGACAAAATTGGTATTACTTAATTATATAACACCAATACTGATGTACAGACAAGGTGTCTCAAACATCTCTACTTACCAAATTGCAACTGATAAACAATTTCTTCCTTTTCGGTTTCAATTTTTAAATCAGAACGAGGGTAAGCAACGCAAAGCAATACATAACCTTTTTTTTGCAGTTCTGGGCTTACACCCATACCATCACTTTGATCCACGCTTCCGGATAGAATTTGGGCAGCACAAGTCGTACAAACACCAGCATGACAGGAACTTGGTAAATCCAATTTAGCCGCATCAGCCACTGATAGAATGGTTTCATTTTCGGGAACTTGCAAAGTATGAGTTTTGCCTTGGTGGATAATTTCAACGGTGTATGTTTTGGACATATACAATAGCAGTGCTGTGCAACGGACAAGTTAAATATCTTATCTTAGAAAAAGATGGACAACTCAATAAAGAATCGCCAGCAATAAACTTAACTGGAAAGAGCTTGACTCGCTAGGGCGTTATCCAGTGATAATTATAAGTCCTTGCTAGACGAAAAACTTCACCTCGGGAAATTTCTCACCTGTTCATCTAGCTTGTTATTGACAATTAGCAAAAATCACCCATAACAAATGGGAAGTCACTGTAAACACTGAATCGAATTTTGGATCGAATATTTGGAGATCAGAATGCTGGAATCATACCGCAGACACGTTACCGAAAGAGCCGCACAAGGAATTCCCCCCCTACCTTTAGATGCAAATCAAACCTCCGAACTGTGCGAACTACTAAAAAATCCCCCTGCGGGTGAAGAAGAGACATTACTGCTGTTGTTGCGCGATTGCATTCCTCCTGGAGTCGATCCAGCCGCATATGTCAAAGCTGGTTTCCTCACCGCCATAGCCAAAGAAGAAATCACTAGCCCCCTCATTTCACCCATCGAAGCTGTACAATTACTAGGGACGATGATAGGTGGCTACAATGTCCAATCATTAATCGAACTTTTACAAACTCCTAGCGTATCCTTATCATCATCTTCTGAAACTCCTTTGGTGATGGGTGGGCAAGGAAAAGAACCGATAGCAGCATACGCCGCCACCGCCTTAAGCAAAACCCTGTTGGTGTATGATGCCTTTCACGATATTTTGGAATTATCCAAAACCAATCCTTTCGCTAAACGAGTGATAGACTCTTGGGCCCAAACCGAGTGGTTTACCGTTCGTCCAGTTATCCCAGAATTCATCAACGTCATCGTTTTCAAAGTTCCGGGTGAGACAAACACCGACGACTTATCCCCTGCGCCCCAAGCTATGACTCGCCCAGATATTCCTTTACACGCATTATCAATGCTGGAAAGTAGAATGCCTGGGGCGTTGCAAACTATTGCCCAGTTAAAGACAAAAGGGTACCCTGTCGCCTACGTGGGAGATGTCGTTGGTACAGGTTCCTCCCGCAAGTCAGCAATCAACTCTGTATTATGGCACATTGGGGATGATATTCCTTTTGTACCGAATAAACGAGCAGGTGGATATATTTTAGGCGGAAGTATAGCCCCCATCTTTTTCAACACTGCTGAAGATGCTGGTGCTTTCCCCATCCAGTGCGATGTTTCCAAGATGGAAACCGGGATGGTGATAACTATATATCCCTATAAAGGAAGTATCACCAATGAAGCAGGCGAAGTGATTTCTACCTTCACCCTCAAACCTGACACTATTCTTGATGAAGTTCGCGCAGGTGGACGTATTCCCTTACTGATTGGACGTACTCTCACCGACAAAACAAGACTTGCACTTGGTTTAGAACCCAGCACAGTATTTACCCGTCCCCAGCAACCTGCTGACACAGGTAAAGGCTACAGCTTAGCACAGAAAATGGTGGGCAAAGCTTGCGGCTTATCAGGTGTTCGTCCCGGTACCTACTGTGAACCGATGATGACGACTGTTGGTTCCCAGGATACCACAGGACCAATGACCCGCGATGAGTTAAAAGAACTCGCTTGTCTGGGTTTCTCTGCTGAGTTGGTGATGCAAAGTTTTTGCCATACAGCAGCATATCCCAAACCTGTTGATATTAAAACTCATCAAGAACTACCTGAGTTTTTCTTTTCTCGTGGCGGTGTCGCATTGCGCCCCGGTGATGGAATCATCCACTCCTGGTTAAACCGGATGCTACTTCCCGACACTGTGGGAACTGGTGGCGACTCCCACACCCGTTTTCCCTTGGGTATTTCTTTTCCCGCCGGTTCTGGGTTAGTGGCGTTTGCTGGGGCGTTGGGTGTGATGCCCTTGGATATGCCAGAATCTGTTTTAGTACGTTTCAAAGGTGAGTTGCAACCTGGCGTCACTTTGCGGGATGTTGTGAATGCTATTCCCTATGTAGCAATTCAAAAAGGTTTACTGACAGTAGAGAAGAAGAACAAGAAAAATGTCTTTGCTGGGCGGATTTTGGAAATAGAAGGCTTACCAGATTTGAAAGTTGAGCAAGCTTTTGAACTCACCGACGCTAGCGCCGAACGTTCTTGTGCAGGTTGTACTATCAAGCTCAGTACTGAGACAGTTTCTGAATATTTGCGTTCCAACATAACGCTGTTGAAGAACATGGTAGCACGGGGCTATCACGATGAGCGTACTATTATGCGTCGCGTTGCCAAGATGGAAGAATGGTTAGCAAATCCAGTGCTTTTGGAAGCGGATGCAGACGCAGAATACGCGGAAGTTCTTGAAATTGATTTAAACGAAATTCAAGAACCTATTGTCGCTGCTCCCAATGACCCCGATAATGTCAAATTATTATCGGAAGTTGCCAATGATCCAGTGCAAGAAGTTTTTGTTGGTTCTTGCATGACAAATATCGGTCATTATCGCGCAACTGGTAAAGTCTTAGAAGGTGCAGGTTCTGTGAAGACTCGGTTATGGATTTGTCCGCCGACTCGCATGGATGAACACCAACTTAAAGAAGAAGGTGTGTATGACATTTTCAATGCTGCGGGTGCGCGGACAGAAATGCCAGGATGTAGCTTGTGTATGGGTAATCAGGCGCGGGTTGCTGATGGTGTGACGGTGTTTTCTACTTCCACCCGCAACTTCAATAACCGCATGGGGCAAGATGCGCGAGTTTATCTCGGTTCAGCGGAATTAGCAGCTGTTTGTGCACTGTTAGGAAGAATTCCCACGGTGCAAGAATATCTTGAGATTGTGGCGAATAAGATTCATCCTTTTGCTGATAATTTGTATCGGTATTTGAACTTTGATCAAATTGCTGGTTTTGAGGATGAAGGTAGAGTGATTCCGTTGGAAAAAATGCCCAAGATTGAAGATATTTTGGGTATGCCGACAGGGGCGGGTAGCAAGTAGAAAAATGTCCATATATGCCCATAAGCTCAAGCTTGGGGCAACATGAACAAAGCCCGCGTAGACGGGCTTTGTTTATGTAGGGTGGGCTTTGCTTAAACTGTCAGGTGGGCTTCGGAAGACAAGCGATTAAGCTGTTGTGTATTCAAAATGCACAACAGCAAGGCAGATGACAGATGGCAGATGGCAAGAGGGTTTCAATGATTGACTAGCGGGACTTAAACATTTTTTAGGTCAGAAACAAGCCTCAAACCTTTGTAGGGCAATGAAAATACACCAAATGTAAAAGTGGCTAAAATCCAGATCTATTAACAAACCAAGCAAAACGATGTCAAAGTCTTTTAGGATATACGTTTGAGGCTATTTTATCTGTGTTTTTTGTCGTCTAAGTCCCAGTATGAGCGCTTGCTCAACCTCAAACGGAGATACAATCCAGATGATGTCTTTTGTTCGACGATTGGACATCTTGCATTATAGCACAACAATTAATCAATCTGAAGATGGAACAGTTCAAGCGATTCACCGGAATGACCCCAAAGCAAGTTAGCTAACACTGTAAGAATCTGACAAATCGTTATAAGAATCTGAAAGCAGTCAAGCGTTGGTACTAACTACACTTAGAACAACGTGAATGTGATCGGGCTGCTTTAATCGAATTTCGCTATCTCAGATATTGCACCCGTCTCAATTACGGAATTAGCAAAGAAACGGTTCATGACACAACATAATTCGCTCTTGGAGTTTAGTGACACAAAAGAATAAAATTCAGACTTGGGTAGCCGCCGCGCGATCCATCGTACAGTGCTGGATGTGTTGCAGGAAGTACTCTTTGAATTACTGCACGATAGCTACATGCATTACTCAAATGGCTTGTATCTATAAATGTTTCTTAGAGAATTGGTATGACAATGTTAATTTATTCACTTTACATTTCTTGAGAAACAGGCTCTAGGTGCATAAGTTAATTTCACTAACCCCTAGTAAGGATGAGGAGACACATGAAGGATTTTGGTTTTAGCCTTGGCGTGAGCGAAGCCTGCTGTAATCTTCTAACTTCATCGTGTATCACGTGGCTTGAGTCTAAACTTCAGTTTCTAAAGTGCCATTACCATTAAAAAACGGAGTTAGTATCACATGAATCATACTGATTTACAATCACAACTGTTAGACCAATTGCCTTCTGGGCAAACTGTAAACTTTGAATATGGTATTTTAGAAGCCCAAACGCGACTAGTTGTTCAACAGTGCACCAACGAAATTAAGACGCTAATGCGCCGTAATTCTCAAGATATTATCGATATTGGACAGAAGCTAATTGAGGTAAAGCAGCATCTGGGACATGGAAGCTTCAGATAGTATAGAAAATCAAGTTGCTATTTCCCACGAGACATCGGATGCAGCGATCGCTTCCATGGCAATTAGTATCAAAAACTTAACACCAAAGCAACTAGCTAGGATGATTATAGAGGCTGCCAATAACGGATTGAGCGAGTCTGAGCTGTCAGCCATAGTCATGGCATCTCAACAGGTACTCAACACTCAGCAACAAGACGAATACTCAGACTGATGGGTATTGTGCCGCACTTTGACTACTTAACGTTGTCAAGCTGGGTACAAAACATATAACCAAGAATTTTTGGCGAGTGGAAATGTTTGTATTGGGCAGTAGATTCCAAAGTGCAAATTAAAAGCGCAACAGCTTAGTACTCATGAGTCTAAAATCCAACAGTCACAATCAATTTTGATTATCAAATCCAGACAAATATTACTTGCTTCTTTATTATTTTTCGTTGGTGCTTATTGAGAAACGAATCAGCTTGTTTGAAAACCTGCATGAATAGCAATGTAATCTTTGTTTCACTGTAATTAGTATTATTTGAATCACTGTAAAAAATAATTTCAGTAATAACGCTAGGTGACATTTTCGGGTGTCGAATCTAAGTTAAATAATTCTGTAATTTCTAACCCGCAACTTGGGTTATTCTAAAAAAGAAGTTCTTTATAATACTTCATATATGAATTCCCAGAATTGGAGACGTAAGCGTGGCGTTGTACTAACTCCTAAGGGTTTAGAAAAATTTCAGGAGACAAAACGCAAGTCGGAAACAGAGGAAAATTTTGGCAACAGGTATACCTTTGAAGAAATAAGCGCCCGGTGTGGGTTGTATACCGGTACAATCTCCAAGGTACTAAATCGCGAAGGAGGAGTTGATAAAAGAAGTATTGAGGAGCTTTTTAAAGCTTTTCAGATAAAACTAGATAAGAGTGACTATTTAAGCTCTAATACGCGCATAGATTGGGGGGAAGCTATTTCTACATCGGTTTTTTATGGACGAGCAGAAGAACTTGCCCTGTTAGAGCAATGGATTCTCAATGAGCGCTGCCGATTGGTGACATTATTGGGAATGGGAGGCATTGGTAAGACGGCTCTGTCTGTAAAGCTTGCTCAACAGATTCAGGAGAACTTTGAGTACGTTATCTGGCGTTCACTACGGGAAGCCCCGTCGATAAAAGCTATCCTGGCTAATCTAATCCAGTTTTTATCCGAGCAGCAGGAAACACCAGTTAATTTACCAGAAAGCTTAAGCGAGAGGGTATCCCGGCTACTTGATTATCTACGAAGTCATCGGTGTCTGCTGATACTCGATAATCTGGAGTCGATTTTACGCAGTGGTATCCGAGTGGGACAATACCTAGAGGGATATGAGGAGTATGGTGAGTTCATAAGACTCGTAGGAGAAGCAACTCACCAAAGTTGCTTAGTGCTAACTAGTCGGGAAAAACCTAAAGAAGTGGCATCAATGGAAGGACAAGCATTACCTGTTCGCTCATTACAACTGAGTGGTTTGCAGGTAGTGGACGGGTGGGAAATCGTTAAAATCAAGGGGCTATCTGCAGCACAAGATGAATGGGCACCAATGATACAGCGCTATGCAGGCAATCCATTAGCCTTGAAGATAGTTGCTACCACAATTCAAGATGTCTTTGGTGGTAATATTACTGAATTTTTGCAACAAGAAACAACTGTTTTTGGAGAGATCCGTGATATTTTAGACCAGCAATTTGAGCGCTTGTCTAATTTAGAAAAAAACATAATGTACTGGCTAGCTATTAACCGTGAGCCGATTGCGCTTTCACAATTGCAAGAAGACATGGTCTCATCAGTACCACAGGTAAGGTTACTGGAAAGTTTGGAATCTCTGATACGGCGAACGCTAGTTGAGAAAAGTGCAACACTCGTCACTCTACAACCTGTAGTCATGGAGTATGTCACTCAGCGATTGATAGAGCACGTTTGTGAGGAGATTGTCACTCAAAATCTTGATTTTTTTAGGAGTCATGCCTTAATGAAGGCAACGGCGAAAGATTACATTAGAGAAGTTCAAATTCGCCTCATCCTCCAACCTGTTACACATGAGTTGCTGATGATTTTTAGAAGTAAAAAAAGCTTGGAAAATCAGTTGCAGAAAATTTTAGCAATGCTGCGAGAAAAATATCTGCTAGAACAAAGTTACACCGCTGGAAATATTCTTAATCTACTTTGTCATCTACAGATTGATCTGAGCAACTATGATTTTTCTGATCTGACTGTTTGGCAAACAGACTTGCGAAATGTGAAATTACATGATGTCAATTTTCAAAATGCAAATTTAGCTAAGTCTTTGTTTGCTGAAACCTTTGGTGGTATTTTGTCGGTAGCCTTTAGCCCTGAAGGCAAAGTTTTGGCTATGGGTGATACTAATGGTGATATTCGCTTGTACCAAGTTGCGGATGGTCTACCACTCCTCACCTGTAAGGGACATGCTAACTGGGTTTTATCACTTGCCTTTAGTCCTGATGGGACAATTCTTGCCAGCGGAAGTAGTGACAATACTGTCAAGCTATGGAGTGTTGGTACAGGTCAATGTCTTCAAACTTTGCAGGGACACAATCATGAGGTTTGGTCAGTTGCTTTTAGTCCGGATGGTGAGGTATTCGCCAGTGGTAGTGATGACCAAACGATAAAGCTATGGAGTGTTCGCACTGGTGAATGCCTCAAAACGTTTCAAGGACATGCCAATTGGGTACTCTCTATTGCCTTTAGTCCGGATGGTCAGACACTGCTGAGTGGTAGTGAAGACCAAACAGTCAAATTGTGGGATATAAATACTGAGGAATGCCTCAAAACGTTCCAGGGACATCATGATGGAGTACGGTCAATAGCTGTCAGTCCTGACGGTCAGATGTTGGTCAGTGGCAGTGATGACCAGACGATAAAGCTATGGAGTATCCGCACCGGTAAATGTCTCAGAACATTCCAAGGACATACCAATCCTGTATATGCAGTCGCCTTTAGCCCACAAGGTGATACCTTAGCTAGTGGCAGTCACGACCAGACGGTGAGGCTATGGGATGTCACCACTGGTGAATGTCTGAGAGTTTTTCAGGGACATTCTAACTGGGTATTTTCAGTCACCTTCGACACTGAAGGTGAGATGTTGGCTAGTGGCAGCTGGGATCAGACGGTGAGGTTATGGAACGTTAGTAACGGTGAATGCCTCAGAACTTTCCAAGGGCATGCCAATCAGGTACTCTCAGTCTCCTTTGATTCGGACGGTCAGAGGCTGGTGAGTGGCAGTAACGACCAGACGGTAAGGTTGTGGGATGTCACCACTGGTGATATTTTGAAGACTCTCTACGGACACACCAATTGGGTATACTCAGTCGCTTTTAGTCCACAAGGCAATACCCTGGTTAGTGGTAGTGCAGACAAAACGGTGAAGCTGTGGAATGTTAGCACAGGTCAAGTCATGAAAACTCTCCAGGGACATGGTGCTGCAGTTCGGTCAGTTGCCTTCAGTCCTGGTGGTCAGATGGTGGTCAGTGGTAGTGAGGACTACACAATGAAGTTGTGGGAACTCAGTACAGGTCAAGCCATGAGAACTTGCTTGGGACATGAAGCTGCGATCTGGTCAGTTGCCTTCAGTCCTCGAGGGACAATGATCGCAACTGCCTCTTGGGATCACACAATCAAGTTGTGGGATCCCAACACAGGTGAGTGCCTCAGGACTTTGGTCGGGCATAAGAGTTGGGTTTGGTCAGTTGCCTTTAGTTCGGATGGTCAGATACTAGCGAGTGTTAGTCCGGATCAAACGTTAAGGTTATGGAGTGTCAGCACCGGTGAATGCCTGAGAATTTTGCAATTACATTCGAGTTGGCTACAATCTATTGCCTTTAGTCCGGATAACCGGACGATCGCTACTAGCACTCATGAACACACGGTCAAATTGTGGGATATCGACACTAATCAAGCTTTGAGAAGTTTGCAAGGACATACAGCTTCTAGCAGTTGTGGAGTGCAGCGGTTAAGATGGTAAGAACCAGCAAGTCGCCATACCCAACGCCTCGGGCTTAATGTAGGTGGTTCGTTACTTGGCGAAACAGCGCGATGAGCAGATGCGACAGCCCCCTCTAAGAGCCTGCGGGTTGTCTCTACACTACCTGCGCTGACCATCTGTTGGGCAAAAGGATCGTCGCTCCTTGCTGGATCAAGTTGATGTAACCAAGTGCGATTGGCAGTCGCCACTACTACCTTGTCAGGTGTAATACGCGCCCATTGAATGTCAGTTAAAGAGTTATGACTCATAGCTACTTGGGGTTGCTATAGAATTTTAGAGAGTTACGCGCTTTGCAACTATGTCTCGACTCAACTTATTTGGATTGGATGGTCATTAGGGATACAAAGATAGGCTGTAAAGCCATTCGCTCATACTATGCCAACGGCGAGCCTTGTAGAAGCCGTTGGGATCTGATCATTGCACTCTAGGGTAGTAGAATAGAAGAACAGTAAGCGTCAGGTAAAAACGCTCCTTCTGGTCATCTTGTATGAACTAGTTTCCTGAGTAGGCAATTGTGTGCGATGTGATACCAAAAACGAAGGCGACAATTACCTTGCTTGACGCAGGCAAAAGCTGCTTTTCGCTTAGCGAAAAAATCTAGAAACTTGATAGTGACTTGAAAAACCGTGAGAAGCTTCTTCCTAGAAAATTGGAAGTAGCTTATGTTGTCATGGAAAATTTTGTTTTTTCACAACCGTCACTTCAATTGTATCACACTCTAAATTTTTATCAAGGTCATCTCGATAAAAAATATCAATTCCAAACAAAACTTATATTTTGTTTTCAAATCTAACTACAAAGTAACAAAACATCAAACTTGAGACAAGCAAAGATCCGGGAGTTAACCAGGAAGTTAAGGGAACAGAGTCAATACCGTTCGGTTAAGACATCTCTCCGTTTCGGCAGCAAGCGTAGAAAAAAGTGCTCACGCCCTGGAAGCGTTAATTTTGCTGCCTTTTTAATGGTAGTGTTTTATTGAATTTGCATATATTTTAAATAGTTGTGTACTTACTAATTCCAGCCGCAGGAAGCGGTCGCCGAATGGGGAGTAGTAGAAATAAACTACTGCTAACCTTGTTAGACCAACCTTTAATTGCTTGGACACTTTTGGCCGCTGATGCTTCTGAGTCCATTGATTGGATAGGCATAATTCTTCAGCCACAAGACCGGGCTGATTTACAAACAATCGTGTCGAACCTATCCCTGAGTAAGCCAGTGCATTTCATTCAAGGAGGAGCAACCCGTCAAGATTCGGTATACAACGGGTTGCAGTCTCTACCCCCCATGGCAAAACACGTGTTGATTCATGATGGAGCGAGATGTTTGGCAACACCAAATTTGTTTGACCGATGTGCTGAGGCAATTCTCCATTGTCAAGGTCTGATTGCCGCTGTTCCTGTCAAAGACACCATAAAAGTTGTAGATCAAAAGACACATCTGATTACCAGTACGCCAGATCGAAGTCAACTCTGGGCGGCTCAAACCCCTCAAGGATTTGAAGTAGAGCGACTACAGCAGTGTCATGCTGAAGGTCGTCGCCAAGGTTGGGAAGTCACAGATGATGCTGCCTTGTTTGAACAATGCCAGCTGCCTGTGCAGATTGTGGAAGGGGAGGAGACAAATTTGAAAGTGACGACGCCTGTGGATTTAGCGATCGCTGAATTCATCCTCCGGCAACGATTGGCAGAACAGTCAAGGCAACCTCTTGACAAAAAGTTCTACGAGAGGTTACCTCTAGCCGATAGCTAAAGTTACGGTGCCCAAATCCCCAACTTTTAGTTGGGGGTATGGCTCAATAGCAAGACTGTTGCATAGGCAGCAATTCCCTCTTCCCGTCCGACAGGACCGAGTTTTTCATTTGTGGTCGCCTTAATGCTGACTTGATCCGGTTCCAATTCTAGAACACTTGAGAGTTTGGCACGCATTGTCTGAATATGGGGCTTGACTTTAGGTCGCTCTGCCACCACAACAGAGTCAATATTACTAATTTGCCACCCTCGATCCTGTACTAGTTGATGCACATTAGTCAGCAAAACTACACTATCAGCACCTGCCCACTGAGAGTCCGTGGGTGGAAAGTAATGACCAATATCTCCCAAACTTAAAGCTCCCAACATCGCATCCATAATCGCGTGAGTCAGCACATCAGCATCACTGTGACCGAGCAACCCCAATTCATGGTGAATCTCCACCCCTCCTAAAATCAAGGGGCGATTTACAACTAAACGGTGGATATCGTAACCATTGCCGATCCTAATGTTCATGGGTAGCGACCTTTTTTATTGATTCGGGTTTACCTCCTAATTGTCCGGCTTATATCCCACACCTAAACGCTTCGCGTTATAAGTGGGGACTTAGCCGACTGAGTTAAAAATTTCACACTGTGATCGTGTAACGCCCCAAGGTTTTACTCACGGCTACAACTTCCTGTCTTGCCCATTGGTCTGCTGCAATGATATCATCAAGAGTTGGCGAGGAGTAGTTGTGGACTTGATAGCGATCGCACGCCCGTTCAATCAAACGTGGAATGTCCAGAAACTGAATTTCTTCTGATAAAAACAAAGCTACAGCTTGCTCATTCGCAGCGTTCAGTACTGCTGGCATGCAACCCCCAGTTCGACCCGCAGCATAAGCTAGTTGCATACACGGGTACTTTTGGTGGTTTGGGGCACGAAAAGTCAGCTCCCCTACCGTGACCAAATCTAACTGCCGCCAAGCAGTGTAAATTCGCTCTGGCCAAGACAAAGCATACAGCAGGGGCAAACGCATATCGGGCCACCCCAGTTGCGCTAGCATTGAAGTGTCTTGCAGTTCAATCAAAGAATGGATAATGCTTTGGGGATGTATGACAATATCAATATGGTTGTAATCCAAACCAAAAAGCCAGTGAGCCTCAATGACCTCCAATCCTTTATTCATCAGAGTGGCGGAATCAATTGTAATTTTGCGACCCATTGACCAGTTGGGATGCTTCAAGGCATCAGCAACAGTCACTGTTGATAACTTATCAACAGACCAATCCCGGAACGCTCCCCCAGAAGCAGTCAGCATTAGACGCCGCAGTCCCCCGTTTGGCACTCCCTGCAAACACTGAAAAATCGCTGAATGCTCTGAATCTGCAGGCAAAAGCTTCACACCATGCTGCTGCACCAAAGGCAAAACCACTGGTCCTCCTGCAATCAGAGTTTCCTTGTTTGCCAAAGCTATGTCTTTGCCTGCCTTAATTGCTGCAATTGTAGGTAGTAGACCTGCACAACCAACAATACCAGTCACCACAACTTCAGCTTCGCAGTAACGAGCCACTTCAATGACTCCGGCTTCTCCTGCTAAAAGAATTGGTTGCGGATCTAAGTCGGCGATCGCCTCTTTTAACTCCGGCAACTTTTGTGCGTCACAGATAGCCACAATTGCAGGTTGGAACTCACGAATCTGTTGAGCCAGCAACTCTACATTCCGTAGAGCTGCCAACCCCACAATCCGAAACTCGTTGGGGTACTGGCTAACAATATCGAGAGTTTGGGTACCAATAGAACCTGTTGAGCCAAGGAGAGATATTGTTTTCATGATAGTAAAATTCCAATTTTTGAATTTTGTGTCTCCTGCACAGGAGCTTTTGAATTGCGTGTAGTGTGCCCGTAGGGCATATTTTTAATTTTGTAATGTGCCTGCCCTAAGGGCATATGTTTGAGCCGCGACGGTCAGGTCAATGTTTTTTTGCGGTTGCAGTTCAATAGCAGCATTGGTTGAACCACCAGCCAGTCCTGCTCCAACGGGAATCCGCTTGTGAATTGTAATATCGACACCTCCATACTTGGCAAAGGCGTCAGGGAATTTCTCTGCCATGATTGCCACCGCTTTATAAGCAAGGTTACGATGGTCTTGTGGTACTTCTGGATGGTCGCAATACAGGCGGATGGCATCGGTTCCGAGTGGGCGCAAATCAATTTGATCTGCTAGGTCGATGCTTTGGAGTACCATTAACAAATCATGGTAGCCATCTGGGCGATCGCGAATAATCTCCAAATACAAATTAATTTTTGCTGAAGCAATCAAGGAGTAAGAGCGCATATGTTCGCCTCAAAGGTTGTAGTTGTTGTTGTGTTATGAGTGAGTGGAGAGGTTGTGCCGCCCATAGGTAGCCCATAGACCGCACAAACCTTTTTGGAAAATGGGATTATGTGATGCTTTCTTCCAGTTAGGGACGTTCGACTAGTTTAAAACACAGTTCATAGCCGCTTTGATGGCAAAAATCTTCTCAATGACATCAGAAACCACTTTATCTGGTGTCGAAGCTCCAGAAGTAATTCCTACGACAATTGGACCATTAGGTAACCAATCTTCAAGCACTTCTATGTCGTCTCGATGTAATTTTTTGTGTTGGATGCGGTTACCAGGTCCCAAGCGCTCTGCACTGTCAATATGGTAAGAGGGAATCCCGCGATCGCTTGAGATTTCATACAAGTGAGTTGTGTTAGAAGAGTTAAAACCGCCAACGACTACCATCAAATCCAGCTTGTCTTCTACAACCTTAAACATTGCATCTTGACGTTCTTGGGTAGCATCACAGATTGTGTTGAAGCTCAAGAAATGGTCATTGATTTGGGCAGGACCGTACTTACGCATGAGCGTACGCTCAAATAACTTACCAATCTGCTCGGTTTCTCCCTTGAGCATAGTGGTTTGGTTGGCAATACCCACCCATTCTAAATCGATGTCTGGATCGAATCCAGGAGAATAAGCTTTGGCAAATAACCTCAAGAATTCTTCACGGTCTCCACCATGAAGGATATAGTTGCAGACATACTCTGCTTGTTGCAGGTTTAGGACAACGAGATATTTATCTGCGTAGGAACTGGTTGCAATTGTTTCTTCGTGGTTGTACTTGCCATGAATAATTGAAGTGTAGTTACGTTTTTTATGCTTCTCAACGCTATTCCACACTTTGGATACCCAAGGGCAAGTCGTATCCATAATTTTGCAGCCTTTTTGGTTTAACAGCTGCATTTCCTGAATACTAGCACCAAAAGCAGGTAAAATCACAACATCTTCCGTAGCAACAACAGAAAAATCCTTCTTTCCCTGTTCGTTGACTGGAATAAATTCAATCTGCATTTCCCTCAAGTTTTGATTGACCGAGGGGTTGTGAATGATTTCGTTGGTGATCCAAATACGTTCGGTGGGAAATTGCTGGCGTGTCTCGTAAGCCAGAGCAATCGCTCGTTCTACTCCCCAGCAAAATCCAAACGCCTCTGCCAGCTTAATTGTGACATCACCCTTTTGCAATGTGTAGTTGTTCTCCCGTATCTGCTGAATTAAGCTGCTTTGATACTCGGAGTACAGCATCTTGGTGACTTCTGCTTCATGCCCAAATCCCTTGCGATAGTAACGTTCGGAACTATGGAGCGATCGCTTAAATGCTTTTATGTTCATTTGCCGTTCTTCATTTCACAACTACAATAGCCAAGGCTATTTCACTTTGACTCCAGCTACAGGAATTAAAATTTCGTGGGCTAGCTGGATAATTCATAGTGCCAGCCCTGGTTTTTCTGTCACATTACTCGACTTTATCAATCCATCTTTGGTAGAATTCTCTGAACTTCAAGACTCCCAGGTCGTGCTTGACGTCAGCCACTCCAAAGTTTTGATTTGTGTTGTCATAGATTGGCATATCTTCCTTCACACCAAGTTTGTTTTGCAAACTAAAAACCACGTAATGAAATATGTCCAGCCAGAATTTGCCAGTTTTCTTTACCATTACCAATATGTGCTGGATTGATTTTTTTTCAGCAATCGGAGTCATTCCTACTACCAACTTATACACCTCCTTACCGTCTACAAATGCCGTAACCCTCTGTCCTGCAGGCCAACTATCTAGCAGTACCGTAAAGTTTTCAGCATTAAACCCAAGTGTCCGGGCTACTGGATCTAAATCATGGATTGGGAATTCAACTTTTGCTGCAAACCTGGCTTCTTTTGGAATCGGTGGTTCGCTCACTTCTGCTGTGTACTGGTCAGTAAGCAGAGTAAATTTTATAGGTTCAGAAATCTTCAGATCGTGTACTGTAATAATATGATATTGGTCAAAACCGTTTTCAATCACATGTCGTACTGTTGTTTTGGTTAGGTCTGCAAAGCGGAAAGGCATATAGTTATGTCTGTCGTCTTCAGCAGCTGGAAACTCAGGCAAAGGGAACATAGGAGTCTCAGAGCCGTACCATACCCAAATGTAACCATATCTTTCGGCTGTGACATAGTTAGCCTGACGAGCCTTTGGGGGAATTTTGTCTACTTCAGGTATGAAAACACACTGCCCGGAGCTATCAAAGCGCCAGTGATGGAAAGGACATTGAATACAACCGTCTACTACCTTACCAATCGCCAGACTAGTGCCCTTGTGTGAACAGTAACGCTGCATGATTGCTGGGTGACCATTTTGATCCCGCCAAGCAACTAGTGGCTGACCAAACAACTCTATTTCTTTTGGCTTTTTACCCAAAGCTTTGGAGGGCATGGCAACGTACCAGCTTGCAGGAAGATTCATCGCCCTTTTATTAACTTCCCTTTCCGGTTGAGTTAAGGTCAAATTTTTGACTGTCTCAAGTTTGGTGCTCATTTATTCCTCCTTTGATATTTAATCTTATGCACAACTTTGTTGAAACTAATGAGTTTTAGCTGTGACGTAATCAGTGATCGCCATTTCTAGGGATAGCCTTCTCTCAAATCGCAATTTCTTCCAGGGTAGTCGTGTTAAAAGAGTTGAAGCCGCCAATCACAACTATCAAATCCAGCTTCAGTTCACATTCAACTTAGTTTCTTGAATTTACTGAGTGAGGCCAAGTATACTTTTGAAGTTGAGGAAGTCTTAATTCAGATTCATGAGGCTACACTTTCTCTTCTAACTACGACCCATAAGCAGGATAATGACACGCAGCCTTTCATCTCGACCCTTTGGATTCCAAAAAGGAGAGGAGGAGGGGGAGCAATGCTCTGCTTTGTCCTGCCTCTGCTACATTGATTATTATTATGATTGAGCTTGGAAAAAGAATTTGGTTTAGGGCTTCAAGCGAGCACTGCTGGTACAAAGAGCGATACGCGTAGCGTCAAGCCAGAGGCTTATCGCACCCACTAACTACTTTTGACCACACCCGTTAAGCAAGATTATAGTGCATCCACACATTAGGCTCTATGTAAGTTCCTTGATTGTTTGTAAAGTCAATTGTTAGAGGGGATAATGCTTCGGGAATAACATAGTCACCTGTTTCTGGAAAACGCATATTAACTCTGGCTTCCCAATTACTAATAGTATCGATAATGGTCGCGGATTTAGAGCAAATACCAACTAGATTAGCTCCATGCTTGACATGAGTACGTAACCAAGGATCGAAGGGAAGACCGTTTTCATTCTGCCAAGTGATGTAGCGCTCCATAGGCGTGAGAGGATAAAGATGTTTTAGGGTTGGACGCGCAGGAACAATAAGCGAACTAAGCTTATTAACCTGAGCGATTTTCTTCATCTGTTGGAGCATAAAACTGCTTATTTGCCTACCGCGATATTCGGGTAGAACGCCAATGTTTACAGCGCATAAAATATTAGGTTGATGACCTTGTGAGTGGTTGTCGGTAAGCATCTGAGTTGCCGCCCAAGTAGCACCTTCGTCGGGCAACTGTTCAAAGGTTCCTTTCCATGCTATGGGAATACAATTTCCAAGAGCGATCATCTGCTGCGTAGCTGATTCTACTAGCGCATACTGGTACTCTGGATAAACCTGATATAAAGCCTGATATAAAACAAGCCAATTTTCGTTGGTATCAATGTCATACGTGAATATTCGCTGCAATCCTTGTTTTAAAAAAGCTTTACTTGTTTCATAACAGTTCGGCATTTCTGCTGCAGTTACTATTTTGGTGGTCATTGATTCGGTGATCATTGATTCCTCCTTCGATACTAAATCCTAGACAAAACTTTTTTGAAACTAGTGGTTCGCCACATTAATTCTGATGGGTAAAACGATGTTCAGACTCATCTTCTTTTCCTCTTAATTTTGTGACGGACACTCTCCAAGGGCGGGAGGAACCTCCGAACGGAGGTGTCCTCCTCTTTGCGTTTTTGCGGTTTTTTAATCACCCCTCAAAATCAATGTGGTAGACCACTAGTGAGTTCGATCTGTAATGTAGTCAGCGATCGCCATCAGAGGGATAGCTTTCTCTCCAAAGGGAGCTAGTTCAGCCTTAGCTTCCTCAATTAATTTTTTCGCTTGGTTTTTAGATTCCTGAATGCCCAACAAACTGGGGTAAGTTGCTTTTTGCGCCTGTAAATCTTTGCCTGCGCTTTTACCTAGTTGCTCTGCAGTTGCGGTAATGTCAAGCACATCATCAATAATCTGAAAGGCAAGACCAATATTGCAAGCATAACGAGAAAGCCGTTGCAAAATCTCTTCATCAGCTCCCGTCAAAAGCCCTCCTGTGACAACAGAGGTTTCCAACAAAGCCCCGGTTTTGTGGGCATGAATAAAGTTGAGGGTTTCTAAACTAATATTTTTCAATCCTTCCGATTCGAGATCAACAACTTGACCACCTACTAAACCCGTTGCAGCAACCGCATGACTTAACTTAGCAACGACCTGCAACAAATGCTCTGCTGGAACTCCTTTTGTCTGCACCACAATAAACTCAAAGGCGTAGGCTAAAAGTCCATCACCAGCTAGAATGGCAATATCTTCACCATAAACCTTATGGTTTGTCAGTTTGCCTCGCCGATAGTCATCGTTATCCATAGCAGGTAAGTCATCATGGATCAGAGACATGGTGTGAACCATTTCCAGCGCACAAGCAGTAGGCATCGCCATATCAACTGTGCCTCCAGATAATTCACAGCTGGCAAGACACAGAATTGGGCGCAGGCGTTTTCCCCCAGCCAGCAGGGAATAGCGCATAGCCTCATAGATTTTTTCTGGATAGACCACAGTAATTGAGCGCTCAAGCGCCTCTTCAACTAAGCCTTGTCGTTGGGATAAATAGGTTGACAGGTTAAAAGTAGCTTCTTCTGGTGTTCTGCCAGCTTCAACCAGTTGTAATGATTTCTTTTTAGTATTAGCTACCTCGATTTCACGATGAAATACTTGGCTTTGGTTGTGTTTAGAATTCTGAAATGACCGTTCAAAAACTTTAGTATTCATTTGATCTCCGCAAGATTATGACACTACATCTCATTGAATTAGCCGTTTCGTTGGGAGCATCCCAATTTTGCAAGAAGACGAAATAAAGGAAAAATGATTCGCGAGTT
>NZ_QMEB01000321.1 GCF_012912135.1 Brasilonema bromeliae SPC951
CAATAGAAATGTTTTATCTTAAAAGAGAATAGACTTAATAAATTCAAGGAGTATTTATCGGTCTTCTGGCAAAAATACTGAACGCTGAATATAGCTGTACCCCTTTTATCTTCAAGCCTCTGACAACTCGGGAAATAGCGCGCCTCATTTTGCAAAGAGGGGATTTTCCAAGACACAACTCATTATCTGCGTAAAACTTGCTTGGTTGGTACAGCGCAAAGACGTAAGGAATATGCGTCTATTGGGTGTGCGAACTTGAAAGACTCAACTCCAACCTGCTATAGGAAGATGGTAATGACCCCCAGCATGACAGATTCTGCGGTGAAGGCGGCAATGGATATTATTGCTTCTTCCCCAGCAACGACACAAGAAAAAATCGAGATGCTGATTGAAATGGCGCAGGGCTTTCAAAAAAAGCCGAAAACTGCCCAAGATTTATGGAATGCAGTTTCGCTATGTCAGCAAGCGTATGATTTGTGTGATGAGGATAATTTGCTTTGGCAAGCTAGGGCAAAGGTAGGAATAGCAGTGGCTTTGAAGGCTATTCCCGATGTTGGGGAACAACTGTTGTTAGAGGCGAAAGAACGATTCCAAGAAGCCCTACCTATTTTACAACGGACACTTGCTTCAACGGAGGACAGCGACGCACAGCAGTGTCCTCAACAGCTTGCAACACCCGTGGAACTAGCAGAAGCCCAAATGAATTTTGGGTTAGTGTTGCAGTCGCTTGTGCCATTCAATTTAGCCCAGATGACAGATAGCATCCAGGCTTATCAAAAAGCTTTGCAGGTGTTTACCTGGCAGAAGTACCCGCAGGAATATGCGATTTTACACAACAATATTGCAATTGCTTACCTCTCGATACCCCTGACATCAGAAAGAGAATACCTGCGTCAAGGGTTAGCAGTACAGACATTTGAGGAGGCGCTGAAGCATATTGAGTTAATCAGCCATCCCAGGGAATATGCGATGTTGCAGAATAATCTGGGCAACGCTTTGCAATATCTACCGAGTTCGCATCCTTTGGAGAATGTTGTGCGGGCGATCGCCGCTTATGACGAAGCCTTAAAAGTGCGTAACCCCAGAGATACACCTCTGGAATACGCCAACACAATTTCTAACAAAGCCAACGCCTTATGGAATTTACCAGATAATCCGGAAAAACCAGAAGCTGGAAATCTCAAAAATCTCTTGCAAGCGCGTACCTATTATCAAAAAGCTTGGGAAATTTTCACTCAACATGAACAAATAGAACAAGCACAAGTAGTAGCACAGGTACTGCAAGAAGTTGAGACAGAAATCGATAATGGTTAGTGGTTGGTAGTTTTCAAAAAAATAACAACTAACAATTTTCGTGCAGGAGATAAGAATGACAGACCTTTTGACAAATCCTGTTTTAAAAGATTTTTTCACAAGCTTAATGGCTGGCGACTTAAATCTGATGACGGGATTTGTGTGGTTTTTAGTAGCAACAGCCTTATCTATGATTGGCGGTGCAATTGGCGGAATCATTTTAGCCAAAGAAGATTTAGGCTATGAGTTAGCTGCACTTCTTGGTGGATTCTTTGGTCCGGCTGGCGTCATTCCTGGAATAATCTTAGGGCTAATAGTCTTGAATGTGTTGAGAAATTTCTAGGAGGAGTCATGTTAGAGATAGGATGGTTCAGCGCTAGGCTATTTTTTAAGGGAAAGCTACTGCGCGACCCCATGTATTTTGTCAGGCAAACTACAATTGGCATTAGCGTAAGTGCATTGTTGTTGTTCCTGCTTGCACAAGCTAAAGTTAGCCTTTGGATACCAGTTATTGTCTCTAGCTTTTTGACTGGTGTTTTGATGCCATTTCTACATAAAGACCTCAAATTGAAATAAATTTCAGGCAGAAAGCTAAAACATTATAAAGTTTTCCGTCTCTTAACATTGACTGAAGCTATTATTAGGCCGGAACTTCAGTTCTAGGCGGCTGAACAGGCGAACAAATTTCAACTTACTAATGGCTTCTGGTCTCAAATTTATTTGAGGCTTATCAAACAGTGAACAGTGAACAGTGAACAGTGAACAGTGAACAACAGGACACGACACTGATAACTGGTAACTGGTAACTGATAACTGATAAAAGCTGCATTTCTTTATTCCAAAATCACCGATGAACACGCCAACTAAAATGACTCTTACACCAAAAGATGCAACAGAAGCGGTAAAAGTTTCCCAACTTTCACCTTTTTTGCTTCAAGGTGCAGAAGTTATTTTAGGAAAGACTCTTGAACTAGGTCAACTAGCAACACCTGTTGTACCCAGCAGTAGAGAAATGTTTGGTCCTCGTGGTGCTTGTTTAATATCTGAAACTGGACCATTGTGGGTATCAGATACAGGACATCATCGTTTATTAGGATGGCGGAATGTTCCCACTCAAGATAGTCAACCTGCTGATTGGGTGATTGGACAACCAGACTTTAATCATGAAGGACAAAATGCCAAAGGTAGTCCTGGAAGGGCAACACTCAGTGTACCAACCGGAATTTGTGCTTGTGGTGAAGGTTTGGCAGTTGCAGATGCTTGGAATCATCGCGTTTTGATTTGGAAAAAATTGCCAGAAGATAGCAATGTACCCGCCGATTTAGTATTAGGTCAAACCCATTTCACTGACAATGAACCAAACAGAGGAACTCAACAAGCAGCAGCTAATACTCTCAACTGGTGTTATGGAGTTTTCTATCATCAAGGAAAGTTCTTTGTTGCTGACACAGGTAATCGTCGGGTTTTAATTTGGCATCAATTACCTGAAGAAAATGGTCAACCGGCGGATGTTGTTTTGGGACAACACGATATGATGTCCCGTGATGAAAATGGCGGTGATACTGCTTCAGCATCGAGTATGCGTTGGTGTCATGACATCACTGTTTGGGAAGAAAATTTAGTTGTCACTGATGCGGGTAACAACCGTGTGATGATTTGGCAGGGAATTCCAACAGAAAATAATGCTTCTTGTGCGGTGGTATTAGGACAAAAAACTTTTGATTCAGTTGAAATGAACCAAGGAGTTTATTTTCCTAGTGCCAATAGTTTGAGTATGCCTTATGGTGTCGCTGCTGCTGGTGAGTGGTTGTTCGTCGCAGATACAGCGAATTCAAGGATTTTAGGCTGGAAAAAACCACAATCAATTTTCTCTTTGCACGGAAGCGAATGTCATGCTATTGCTGGACAAATCGACTTTCAACGTAAAGGTGAGAATCGTGATTTTGGGTTAGCAAAACGAGATAGCTTGAATTGGTCTTATGGAATAAAAGTGTGTGGAAAGACTGCAGTCATAGCAGATTCCGGAAATAACCGAGTTTTACTTTGGAAGATAACTACCAAAGAACTCAGCAACTCCTGAATTAGAACATAAAAGAAGTTTCTGTTATGTGTTGTGTTAAATCAGGTACACAGTCTCCAAATAGATTAGACCTCTTGCAAAAGTGAGATCTTACGAGGTTCTGTTAAGAGTTCTTTGTTAAGAGTTCCCTACAACTGCCACGAAGTCTATTGTACAAAACCTTTATCTAAAGATAGGAAATCATTCTGAGTTCTGTCTTTGTTTCCTTTGCATCTACGTAATTAGTTCAAATATCATGTCTACTGAAGAAATCATCAGGGTTCGCGGTATCGTTCAAGGAGTGGGATTCCGCCCCACTGTATATAGACTTGCAAAAGCATACGGGTTGCAAGGCGAAGTTTGTAATGACGGTCAAGGTGTCCTCATTTGGGTATCTGGCTGTGAAAAATCTATAGAAGAATTTGTTCAAAAATTACAGAAAGAGTGTCCGCCATTAGCGAGAATTGATGAAGTAACGCGCAAGCGTTATGAAGGCAAATCTACCTTTGGTGATTTTGTCATTTCTGACAGTGTTAGCAGCGCAGTGAAAACAGAAATTCCTGCGGATGCTGCGACTTGTCCAAAATGTAAAGCGGAAATTTTTGACCCTCTCAACCGCTGGTATCGTTATCCCTTCACCAACTGTACTCATTGCGGTCCTCGCTTAAGTATTATTCGCGCCATACCTTACGATCGCAACAACACAAGTATGGCTGCTTTTGCTATGTGTGCAGAGTGTCGTCGGGAATACAACGATGTTGAAAACCGTCGTTTTCACGCCCAGCCCGTAGCGTGTCAGATTTGCGGTCCTAAAGCCTGGTTAGAACGTTCAGATAATCAACCAATTACATGTCATATGTTTTCTATGCTTGACGATGTTGATGCCGTTTGTACCTTATTACAAAAAGGCGAAATAGTTGCCATTAAAGGGTTAGGTGGATTTCATCTAGCTTGCGACGCCACTCAGGAAAGTGCTGTGCAAAAACTACGCAGCCGTAAACAGCGCAATCAAAAGCCTTTTGCTTTAATGGCGCGAGATATATCAGTTATTGAAGAGTACTGCACCCCCAACACCAAGGAAAAAGAATTACTGGAAAGTCCCGCCGCGCCTGTTGTATTAATCCAGGCGAAAGCGGGAGACGATGAAGAAGAAAGGGGAAGTGGGAGAATACAATTCAAAATTCGTCTTGAAAAGTTTGCTCTGTCGGGAAACCAACGCCAGATACCAAGTGAGGGAGACCCTCATCAAGTACTGGCTTCTCCTAGGAACTTTTCGCAAAATTCAAAATTCAAAATTCAAAACCCAAAATCCAAAATCCAAAATCAAATTGCGCCCTCGGTTGCACCTGGGCAAAACACTTTGGGTTTCATGCTACCTTACACCCCGTTACATCACCTCATTCTCAGGCGGATGAATCGCCCGATTGTTTTGACAAGTGGTAATCTTTCTGATGATCCGCAATGTATTGATAATGTCGAAGCGCGTGAGAAGCTAGGAAAGATTGCAGATTATTTTCTTCTCCACAATCGGGAGATTGTAAGCCGAGTTGATGATTCGGTGGTGAGGGTTGTTGGCGATAAAGTGCTAACAATCCGTCGTGCTAGAGGATACGCACCAACATCTATTAATTTACCATCTGGATTTGAAAGCGTTCCTCACATTTTAGCAATGGGCAGTCAGCTAAAGAATACTTTTTGTTTATTGCGAGATGGAAAAGCTATTCTATCTCAACATATAGGAGATTTAGAAACTGCAGCCACTTTCAAATCTTATCAGGATACGCTCAATCTCTACTTAAATTTATTTGAGCATCAACCAAAAGCGATCGCTGTTGATTTACACCCTGAATATTTCTCAACAAAACTTGGAAAAGAACTTGCACACAATCAGTACGGACACGGCACAGCCGTGCCCCTACTTCACATCCAACATCATCATGCTCATATTGCTGCTTGCATGGCAGAAAATGATATAAATATTAATTCACCACCTGTTTTAGGTATTGCATTAGATGGATTGGGTTATGGTGAAGATGGAACACTGTGGGGCGGAGAATTTCTGTTAGCAGATTATCGCCAATTTAAGAGATTGGCGACATTTAAGCCAGTACCAATGATTGGCGGAACACAAGCAATGAGAGAACCCTGGCGTAATACCTACGCCCAGTTAAGATCTGCCTTTACTTGGGAAGATTTAAAACAAAAATACAGAAATTTAGAGATTTTAGAATTTCTAGAACAAAAACCGCTGAAACTTCTCAATCAGCTTGTCGAAAAAGGGATTAATGCTCCCTTGACTTCATCAGTAGGGCGTTTATTTGATGCGATCGCTGCTGCAATTGGTATCTGCCGAGAACAATGTAGCTATGAAGGACAAGCAGCAATTGAAATGGAAGCTTTGGCTGATACGAGTTCTTTAAAAAATAAAGAATATTTAAATTATAATTTTCAATTTCTTGTTTCAGATAATATTTCTTATATAGATT
>NZ_QMEB01000322.1 GCF_012912135.1 Brasilonema bromeliae SPC951
CCTTACACCCTGTCCGAAGGGCAGTGACAGGATTATATTAATAGTTTCTGAGCAGTTTAAGCCGCTGCTCAGAATTCTTTGTGTCTTTTTGTTGCTGATTCCTTTTATAGCAACTTGAAGCCGAAGTTATTCAGAACTTCACGCAAGTTCTTGCATCCTTTTAAATAATCCAATGTTGCGACTCGCTCGGCTGATTGTGCTGACCAATCACCAGGGACATTCATCTTTTGTTGAGTGTAGAACTGTTTCATGATGTCATTGTAGTGAGCGATCGCCTCATCTTGTTCTCCCAGTTTATAAGTTTCTCGATGTAGTATAACCGACTGAGGCAGTCGTGGCTTAATTGCTGGTTGGACTTCAGGATTCGGATAACCCACACACAACCCAAACACAGGGAACACAAAAGATGGTAAATTCAGTAGTGTTGCTACCTCTTGCGTGTTGTTGCGTATTGCGCCAATATATACTGTTCCTAAACCAAGGGACTCAGCAGCAAGGGTGGCATTTTGCGCTGCTACAGAGGCGTCAACTATTGCTTTCATCAATAATTCTATGTATTCCAAAGCAACATGAGGTAGTCCGCGACTGTCAGCAATATGAGCCAGACGACCTAAATCTGCTAACCAAACCAAGAATAAAGGAGCCTGCTTGACCTGTGCTTGGTTATTGGACAGCCTGTATAATTCTTCTTTACGTTGTTCATCTTCAACGGCTACCACACTCCAAGTTTGCAGATTAGCAGAACTAGCAGCAGATTGAGCAGCTGCAACTAATAACTCTACGGTTTTCGGTGGTAGAGGATCAGATAAATAAGACCGAATTGAACGGTGAGACAGTAGCGTCTCTAGGAAATCGTTCCAGGGAAGATCGTAATTGAAGGGAATTTCACCGTAGCGCGATTGCAGCAATTCTGTAGGATTTGTCATGGTTAACTTTTAACTCCAACATGTTCTTTGAGTCACAAAAAACTTTAGGAATGAGAACACCTCAACTCTTGTTGAATCGTTCAGTCAAATGTTCTCCAACTCGCACGCGTATTGGCAATGATTGTCAAAGCTGGACTAATCTCCCACTTTTGTTTCATTGCCAAATATAAATAAGGACAAACAAAACAATCCAGATAACATCAACAAAGTGCCAGAACACAGAGGTTGCATTTATACCAAAATGACCTGTGTCGTAGTTACCTGGAATGAAAGAGCGACCAAAAACAATAATCTGCAACAAAATACCAGTGAGAACGTGTAAACTGTGGAAGCCTGTTAGTAAATAGAACATTCCACCAAAAACTCCTGTGGTAAAGCCAAAGGAAAGGTGGCTCCACTCGATCGCTTGTCCTACTAAAAAGTAACTTCCCATTGCGATCGTTAACGCAAGAAACTGGCGAAATTTTGTCAAGTCGTGGCGTGCAAGGGCGCGTTCTGCCAAATAAATGACAAAGCTACTGGAAACAAGAATCACCGTATTTATTGCAGGATCTTTGGTTTCTAGTCCGGAAACACCAGGAGGTAACCAGTTAGGAAGTGTTGTTTTGTAGACAACATATGCTGTAAAAAAACCGAGGAAAATGAAAGTCTCTGAAAGCAAGAACACAGTGAAGCCGAACATTTTGCTGCCTTCTTCATCATGAGCATGCTCATGTGCGGAATGCTGTAACTCTTTTGAAGTGATCGAACTGTTCATTTGATAAATTCTCACAGGTTGTTAGTGGTTGGTAGTTAGTGGAAAAACAAATGATGTACAAACGCTTTCATCAGAGCGCGTCTGTACTACTAATCACTAACGCTCTTGCACCAATGGTTCAGATTTTCCGTAGGCGTAGGGTTCACCAATAACAACTGGAATTTCGTCAAAGTTCTCTACAGGAGGTGGTGAAGAAACTTGCCACTCAAGTCCAATGGCTCGCCAAGGATTCTTGAGTGCTTGCTGGTCATGCATCCAAGAACCAATCATATTAATACCAATTCTCTATGAAGTTGCACTTAATAAAGCGGAGGTGATGTAATCCCATCCACAAATTGAAGCGTTAAGCGTAGCTCTGCCTACGGCAATCGCTTCGGATGAGATAGAATCAAGAACCTGTTTTAATTTCCGTCTTAAGTCATCTAAATTTGTACAATGTTCCCAAGATAGTTTGTACTTAATATGTTCCCATAAGCCTTCGATGGGGTTAAGCTCTGGACTGTTGGCGGGCTGAAAAATGGGAATAACATTATCTGGCCATTTTAAGTCCAAGGATTTGTGAAAACTGCCATTGTCCATTTGTATCAAATTGAGTGCGTCAGGATATGCTTTTGAAAAAAGGTCTAAGAAATCTTGAAAACACGTACCATCAAGGTGAGAAAACTCCCAGAAAAAACTATCTCCAGTTGCTGGTTCAACCACACCGTACAAATAAAAGTTTTTTCGTTGCCAACTAACGATGCCTTCAGGCTTAACTCCTTTGAGGGTAATTTGACGCCCAGTAAGGGTTTTGAGTCCCAATCGACTTTCATCTTCACACCAATAACGTACTGGTTGATCTGTTCCTAAATAACGCAATAATACTTGGATTATTTCTGGCAGTTTTTTTTAAATGCGTCTTGGACTTCAGGCAAAGCCTTAGCACTGCGGGGGCGGGGTACTTTCAATTTGGCATTGAGTTTGTAACGCACAATTTTGTGTACAGTCTTGTACGCAACTACAACCTGGTACTCTTGAGTGAGCCACTCTTGAATTTGGCTATAACTTCTGAATCCTTGAGGTTGACTTAAGCGTTGATGTAGTTGAGCGATCGCTGTTTCTGGAATTAAACCTGGCTTTCCTGGGGCTGTCTTAATTTCGAGTAATGCATCAATGCCTCCTTGCTTATATCGTTTCAACCATCGGTACACTGTTGATTCGTCTCGTCCAAGCTGTTGCGATAGTTCCTGTCTTGTAGCGTTAGCGTTCGCGCAGCGTGTCCCTTTGGGACTCAGCGTGCCGCAGGCATTCGCTTTGGTCTTAATCCAATACAGCATCTGCAACCGTTCCTTAGTTGTCGCTGTTACCGCACGCCGCAATCGATGTTGTAGCTCTTCGAGGCTCTCATCTACTTCGACTCGAAAGTTATTTCCCATAACCTTAGATAGACAGTTTCTACTTCTACTAATTTAGTGCATCTTCATGGAGAATTAGTATAACTCCTAACACTAAACAACCACAATCTTTTGACTTCTATAACGACTCAGGTTGAACTTAAGATCTGTCTACATAACAGCAGCAATTTTCATTTTGGAGAATGATTTTCACACAAGAGCTTCATTTTGATAAGTAGAAGCTCGCACAGAATGAATATAGAATTGCAGCAATTATCGTTATGCTTTTTCAACAGGTGTTTGGATGGAACTCCAGCTCAAGCCCCTAAATCATGAAGTTCAGTAGACTATTTTAGTAATCGCAGTAGAGATAATGAGGTAAAGCTTGCAAGTCATCACAAAAAGTCCTAAAGGGTTGGTCAAATGCTGACTGAGTTGGTATTTTTCATGCGTGAAGTCAAGCAGAATATGAAACAGAAACTTGTGAATTAAGTCTTCGGTAGCCTGGTGAATCACAAACTGCCTGCCACAGTCTTAACACTTGAAATTTAGTTTCCCGTTATGGATTTTACCATTAGAAACTATGTATTGAGAGCCACAGTTTGGATAGGTGAGGAGTGCTTCTGACATCGATGCAATTAGAATCAATTACACTGTATCCTTACCTATTTAGGACTATTGATTTCCCATATATAAAGAATATCATACATCTTGCCAATTTACTTGCGATTGTCAATTTTTTTGCAAAGAGTATTCGTGGTTACAATTAATCAAAAATTAGAAGATTCTCAACCAACAATTACGTTTTTCTTGTATTGTTTCGAGGTTAACAGTTTTGATCTGAATTTATATCTTAATAAGACCATCAATTGTCTATAGTTTGTGCAAATACCTCGCGATGCTTCAGAGGAGCCACCCCTTTGGGGCGATCGCAGTAACGATTGAGTTCAGCGGCGGCTAATAACTTTTGTATTTCACCAGTAACCTCCATTCCGCCACTGTAACGATTTGTTATGCCGCGAGCTGTGCAATTCCCAGAGTTAATAATTCCATTGATTAAGAATAACGAACTGGTTTTTAAGCACATAGCTCATCGCCTCAAGATTGGAGATTGCTGCAACAATTGACTGATAGCTCATGTTTTTTGATGAGTCCGAGTTTTGATAGACTGCCAAAATACCTGGATGAACTGGTTCAGCTTGATGAAGTTGCTCAAAGTCATCACAGTTGCGAGTCAGCACCACTAACCCTTGTTGCCTAGCGTAATTAAATACGGTTGAATCTGGGCAACTTCCTAAACCTGCTTCATTGACAGTGATTACATCATGCCCTGCTGTGCGAAGCAAATTGAGCAGATACTTTGCTTGAGAGTCCTCATCAAGCAGCAGTTGTAGGCTCAAGAGAAATTCCCTTTGTTTCTAAACGATACCTTTCCTCATCTGCCTCTAATTTCAGCAGTTCCCGATTATTTTCGCAATAGTTAATAGCCTCGTGAATAGCTGCCAAGGGTAAGTCCCAATTTTCTGCTGCTTGTTCGGCTGACATTTTATTGGCAATCATATCTTGCCAAACGGTTGAGACAAGCAACTTACGCCCTTTAATATATAGTTGTCGTCGCCAAGGGTGAGGACGTGTGACTAAATATTTCCAATCTTCTGTTTGGCTATCAGTTTGTAAAGATTGAATCAGGGCACTAATCAGGGCAAGGCGATCGCTCACAGACAATTTGAAAGCTTGTTCTTTGAGTTCTTGTAGTGACATAAAAGCGTTTCTTAACAGTGCTTATGTTCATTCTAGACAGGAACCTTCTTGCCGCAACTTGGGCAGAAAGCATTTAAAGCTTCAAGCTTAAATCCACAATGACGACAAAAACTAGCCGGAGCGACTTCAAGCTCACTGTATTCACGGAATTGAAAAGGTAGTATACGAGTCGTATTACTTTGTTGAATTTCCGTCTTTCCCGTAAGCCATATATCAGTCCATGTTAGAGAGTAACGGTTACTCGTTTCTCCACTCAGTTCAATTTCGTATTCTATTGTTTCGCTTTCTTGATATTTTCGTCCTTGTGCCTTCTCAATCTCGCCACGAACCACCGTTTTTATTATGGGTTGCAATCCAAGTTCGATTTCAATTCCAGAGGAAAACTGCCAGTTAATGTCTATACTATGCTCGATCACTCTTGAACGCTTTACGGTAATGGTGACTCCTTGTGGAACATTAATTACTTCATTTGCAACTTGCACTCTTTTCTTTTCTGTTGACCTATGAACTTTTACGGTGGGCACCTCCGTAAGGTTCTGTGGATGATTGTTAGATGTGTTGCAAATAGGAAATCTACGTTGGCATTTTCGACATTCAATATAGGTATCACGTTCTAATCTCAACTTCATGGGAACTGGGGTTCCATCACTTTTTACAAGCTTAAGAGTCCAGTGAAATACACCGCATTCTGGGCACTTGCTGGTCAACTTGAAATGCTTGTACTCTTTAGAAATATCTGGAGACCAAACGAACATGGGGGCGTATTCTTTATCCATGATGTTTTGTTTTCGCTTTATGCTTCGTTGCTGCATCAAGCAAGAATTTCAATTTTTACCAACCAAACTAATAGGTTATCAAGTTTGTTTTGAGGAATAAAAAAGATGTAATGTGAAGAAGAAGGA
>NZ_QMEB01000013.1:0-16680 GCF_012912135.1 Brasilonema bromeliae SPC951
GACAACAATAAATTACACCGTTTTATGGAGTTTTACTCTGTTTTACGAGTCTCCCTTGCTGCATTCGTAATGTAGAGATAATAAATCATCTCGGTCGCATTAGCGAAATTGCGAATCCGCTCCAAAGTTTGAGCCACTGTAAAATCTTCTTTGAGCGAGATTAACTCTGGAGTCATGATCCGTCCAGCAGTTCCAGCTTCATAACCCAACAATAGAGATGTTGCTTGGCGTTCGTTTGGGCTGAGTTGTTCTAGCAATCGATTAACGATTGTTGCTGGTAATTCGTCAAATAACCGAGCTCGGTCATCTGGCGACATTTTATCAACAATATCAAGAACTTCCTGGCTTTTCAATTCCTCAATGAGTCGTTCTTGGACGCTGTAGTCGAGATATTCATAAACTTCGATTGCTTCTTGTTTAGAAAGCAAGCGAAATGCCAAAGCATGCATTGCTTCTGGTAAACCTTCAATCGCCTCCGCGATATCTGGTGCTTGTACAGGTATCAAAATAGCTTTTGCTCCCTGTAAATCCCCCGCTTCCAGCAGCATTTGCAATTGAATTCTAACTATGTCTCGCAATTAGAAGTGCGCGTTACGTCTTGGAGGGTAGATGTCACACCGTTTGGAGTTTGCATAAGATACAACCAGGGTAATGCGAGATAGTATATTGTACCTGATTTATACGTGACAATAGGTTTTGTATAAATCTCCAAAAAGAGGGATTGAAAATTAGGAATTTCATGAAAAAGTTTTTTTCAGAAATTTTCAAAACAAATGGACAAATCAAGCGTTAAATCTGTTATTTTTGTAAGAGAGCGCATCTTTGTTATGCTTTCTAGCTGGAGATAGAAGCCCAATTTCACTTCTGTGGATTACTGTTATTGTTAATAAGTTTTCAAAAATGCCTGACGCATTTAAGAAGAATGTATTTACGAAGTGCCACACCTTAAGACTGTTGCTCAAAATATTGTAGATGATTAGAAACTGCCAAAAAAATTTTTAACCCTGACTGAAAAAGTAAACTTTCGTAACAATTGTCTAATAGAAAAATCTGATTTTATCACTTAGTAGCTTAGCGCCAAAGAGCAATTTTTGCAACAAATCGTTCTGTATATATTCTTAACTTAAATTGTGTCCCTCCTACACTTTACTTCGTTAGATTTTTTGTTCAACCTTTAAAACTGTGGAGAAGAAATTTCTCGTGAATATAAACAAATTAGAGATAGACAAATTTACCAAACGCGTACAGGGAATGCATCAGCGTTTAACAGATTTATACCAAAATCTAAGTACAGTTCCTGTTATACCAGATGTATTACCGCAAGCTCTTGTCGAACTTGGTAGCGCCTCAGAAATAGTACATGTAGCCACAGAGGAACTTCATCAGCAGAATGAAGAACTCTTGCGAACACGAAACTTGTTAGAAAGAGAACGCCAACGCTACCTGGATTTATTCAATTTTGCACCAGACGCCTATTTAGTGACAGATACCTTAGGCATAATTCAAGAAGTTAACCATACTGCGGCGACACTACTGAACGTCTCACAGCAGTCTATGCAGGGCAAACCAATCGTTAACTTAATAGCGTTTGGTGAGCGTCAAATCTTTCGCAGCTACCTGACGCAACTATGGGCATCCAATAAAGTCAAAGAGTTAATAGTACATATTCAAAAACGCAATGGCGAGTTATTTGACGCCGCCATAACAGTGGGAGTTATCCGCACTTCTGCGCATGAGCCAATCGGACTTCGCTGGCTAGTACGTGACATCACCGAATGCAACCGAGAAGAATTAACACTGTTAAAAAATGACTCCGACTTAACTCAAAACCGCCTTTGGCACAAATGTAGCAAAGGAGACTTTATCCCTCTCAAACCAGGCATAATTTGGTATGTATGTCAAGGTAGTGTCAAGCTTAGTACACTGTGTGAAACGGGAGAGGAACTCATCGTTGGGTTGGCAGGAATTGGAATGGTTTTTGGTTCAAATCTAACTGTGCTACAGGCTTACCAAGCAACGGCTCAATCGGATGTGGAATTAGTGTCAATTGATTATGCAGAAATAGCAGCTTCACCGACGTTGAGTCACACCCTGTTACCAAAAATTAATCAACGGTTACGGCAAACGGAATCTTTTTTGCTCATTGCAAGTAGACGACGGGTACAAGATCGCTTTCACCAATTGTTACTGCTTTTAAAACAGGAAATGGGTCAAAGCGTGCCACAAGGAACTCGCTTGAGTATTCGCCTCACTCATGAAGAACTTGCCAGCGCTTGCTGCACAACCAGGGTAACAATTACACGACTCATAGGTAAGTTACAACAAGAACGCAAAATTGGTTTTGACTCCAGACACCACATTATTTTGAAGGATATATAGGAATCAGAAGAGGGAACAGGGAACAGGGAACAGGGAACAGGGAACAGGGAACAGTGAACAGTGAACAGTGAGTCCAGCGCGCATGAGGCGTTTTCCCGCCGTAGGCGACTGGCGTTCGCGAAGCGTCTCCGAAGGAGATACCCGAAGGGTGAACAATTATCAAGCAATTGATGACTGATGACTGATAGCTGATAACTGATAACTGATAACTGATAACTGATAACTGGTTAACATAAACTGTACGAAGCTTCGCAAAAATCAAATAGGAAGCCTATATAGTTTGAAACCAAAGGTGAAAAAGTCAAGAAAACTTTTTCACCCACGCTAATAATCTTTTGGTATTTGGTGTGAATGCAGTCGAGAGATAATAGGCATCTGCAGCCTTCCTAATTGCTTCAGCCTGAGTTGGATAAGGATGAATCACTTGACTCAGTTTATTTAAGCCAATATTACCGACAATTGCGGTTGTGATCTGTGAAATCATTTCACCTGCATGGCGGGCAACAATAGTAGCGCCCAAAATTTTATCAGACCCCTTTCGATGGTGAATTTTGACAAATCCTTCCTCTTCTCCATCCGCAACTGCGCGATCTACATCAGTAAAAGGAATTTTAATCGTCGCGACATCAACACCCATCTGTTGCGCCTCATGTTCATACATTCCCACATGGGCAATTTCGGGATCAGTATAAGTCACCCAAGGCATGATTAAACTACTGAGTTTTTGCCGTCCCAAACCAAAAGGAGAAAACAGGGCATTTCTAATCACGATCCGGGCTGCAGCATCAGCAGCATGGGTGAACTTCCACCTCATGCAAATATCACCTGCGGCATAAATTTTTGGATTTGTGGTTTGAAGGTAATCATTCACCTTAACACCCTGGCGTTGGTCGTACTCTACCCCGACTACATCTAAATTCAGACCTTCCACATTTGGGGCGCGTCCCGTACCGACTAAAATTTCATCTACTGTGACAACATCTTGCTTACCATTGCAGGTAAAGTAAATTGTTTTACCGTCCTGGGTCTTTTCCACATTTTGTATCTGACAATTTAGCACTAAGCGAATGCCTTCTTGGACAAAGACTTTTTGGACAATCTCGGCGGCGTCTATATCCTCTTTATTCAGGATATGAGATCCTTTATGGAAAAGTATCACCTCACAACCCAAGCGTCGAAAAGCCTGTGCTAACTCGCAGCCAATTGGACCACCACCAATCACGACTAAACTTTGTGGTTTTTGAATCAGAGAAAAAACTGTTTCATTGGTCAGATAACCCGCCTCTTCAAGTCCTGGGATGGAAGGTTCTATGGGTCTGGTTCCCGTTGCAATAACCGCTTTTTTAAATCGGAGAGTCTGGTCATCAACTTTTACAGTATCACTGCTAGAAAACTCAGCGTTCCCTAAGAAGACATCAACTCCCATATTTTGGAAGCGTTTTGCTGAGTCATTATGGCTGATTCCAGATCTGACTCGTCGCATCCGTTCCATGACTGAGGAAAAATCAACATCAACATATTTCGACGTACGAATTCCATATGCTTTGGCATTCCAGATTTCACCAACCACGCGAGAAGACCGGATCAAGCACTTGGATGGTACGCAACCAAAATTCAAACAATCCCCACCCATAAGGTGCCTTTCAATCAAGGCAACTTTTAAACCCCCACCCACAAGCGCTGCACCTCCAGCCGCCACTAATCCGGCTGTACCTGCACCAATGACCACTAAGTCATAACAATCAGCAGGTTGAGGATTGATCCAATCCAGTGGATGTACGTAAGAAACCAATGTCTGGTTATACTCATCTACTGGGCGAATTGTCACTCTTTGGAGTTCTGACATTGGTGTATCTCCTTCAAGAATTGATCATGCAAAAGTCTTATGGGTGTAGCTTTTGCCAGCGAAAAATTGAGCAGGCTAACTTCACAAGGATGACAACCTTTGCAATTGCTTCTCAGTTATAAAATTGACAAGCAGTTACAAAGAATTTCCCGATTAGACAAGGGAGGATGCAATTTTAATACTCTGATTCCAATTTAAGAATACCTTTTAAAGGCACTATCTCCAATCACCACATCAAACTAAAATATGACATGATCAGGCGGAAATTCAATCAAGCTCTATCGAAGCTAATATCTGAATTAAAGATGTATTTTGTAAGGTATCTATTAATGAAGCGAAAAGATAAAGCTCGGTTACAGTCTATTTTTAGTGTCCTGCTCCTTTTTTTCTTCACAGGCTGCTGGTTGTTGTGGAATCCCACCGCTGTTCTAGCTCAGGATTATACTGTTAACTACACGTTTGCTGACTTACAACATCAAGATTTTTCCAATAAAGATTTACATGGAACGTCCTTTGCAGGCGGAAATATGCAGGCGGCAAACTTCCGAGGGGCAAATCTCAGTGGAACTATTCTCACCAAGGGGTCGTTTCTGAAGGCAGACTTAAGCGGAGCTAATCTTGCAGAAACATTTGCCGATCGCGTGATCTTTAGTGAAGCGAATTTAACCAACGCCATTTTGACTGATGCCATTTTCAGCAGCAGTCACTTTTTTGATGCGGTGATTACAGGAGCAGATTTTTCTAATTCAATTGTTGATCCCTACGAAGTAAAGTTGATGTGCAAACGTGCTGATGGAGTCAATCCCGTCACAGGTGTCTCAACCCGTGACAGCTTGGGATGTCGCTGAATGATCAGTTATCAGTTATCAGTTATCAGTTATCAGGTTTCACTGCTTAGTGTTAGCTGAACTGAAAGCTGCTCAAGTTGCCCGAATGCAAACACTCTTTTCCATACGACTGGGAAATCATTCGTTGGAGTCGGAAGGGTTTGCAGCGATTCAAAATTTTGATAACGTTTGATGCCTTTTACCAGATGGATGTCACCCCACCTGCTTTACCAGCATATATCAAATGGCAGTAAGCTGTTTATTTATGACATTTGTAAGAAACTAAACAAGTATGGCAACAATTAACGACAACTACCTCAAGCTCAAAGCAGGTTATCTGTTCCCCGAAATCGGGCGACGGGTTAATGCCTTCGCACAAGCCAATCCGGATGCTAAGATTATCAAGTTAGGTATTGGCGATGTTACAGAACCACTGCCGGAAGCTTGCCGAACAGCGATGATTAAAGCGGTTGAAGAAATGGGCGATCGCGCTTCGTTCAAAGGTTATGGTCCAGAACAAGGCTATACTTGGTTACTGGAAAAAATAGCTGCCCAAGACTTTCAAGCGCGGGGATGTGAGGTTGATGCATCGGAAATCTTCACTTCCGATGGTTCTAAATGCGACACGGGCAACATTCTCGACATCTTTGGTAACAACAACATTATCGCCGTGACTGACCCTGTTTATCCGGTGTATGTGGATACCAACGTCATGGCGGGTAATACCGGATCAGCAAACGATAAAGGCGAATTCGAGGGCTTAGTTTATCTGCCAATTACCGCCCAGAACAACTTCACTGCTCAGATTCCTTCTCAAAAAGTCGATTTAATTTACTTGTGTTTCCCCAATAACCCTACAGGAGCCGTTGCTACGAAAGAACATCTAAAAGCATGGGTGGACTATGCCAGAGCAAATAGTTCCATCATTTTCTTCGACGCCGCTTACGAAGCCTACATCACCGATGCGGAACTTCCTCACTCCATCTACGAAATTGAAGGAGCAAGGGAATGTGCGATTGAATTTCGTTCTTTCTCCAAAAATGCAGGCTTTACCGGTACTCGGTGCGCGTTCACCGTTGTCCCGAAAAACCTGACAGCAAAAGCAGCCGATGGTTCCGATGTGGAACTGTGGAAGCTGTGGAACCGCCGCCAGTCTACCAAGTTCAATGGCGTGTCTTACATCGTGCAACGTGGAGCCGAGGCAGTTTACTCCCAGGAAGGACAAGCTCAAATTCAGGAACTGATTAGCTTCTATTTGGAGAATGCCAAAATTATTCGCGAGAAACTCACAGCCGCAGGATTAGCAGTTTATGGTGGTGTGAATGCACCGTACGTTTGGGTACAAACTCCAAATGGTTTGTCCAGTTGGGATTTCTTCGATAAGTTGCTGCACACTTGCAATGTTGTAGGTACACCTGGTTCTGGGTTTGGTGCAGCGGGTGAAGGTTACTTCCGCATTTCCGCTTTCAATAGTCGGGAGAATGTGGAGGAGGCGATGAAGCGGATTACAGACAGATTCACGTCCTAGTGTAAAATTCCCTACAATCTTACGTTGTTTATATAAACTGCTCATGATTGTAGGGTATGCCCGTGTTAGCACCAACGCCCAAGCTAATGGCGAGGCGTTGGATCAGCAAATAGCAAGACTCAAGGCTGCTGGTGCAGAAGATATTTTTGTTGATGTCGAGTCGGGACGTAGCGTTAAACGTATTATCAGTTATCAATTATCAGTTGTTTCCTGTTCACTGTTTCCTGTTCACTGCGTAGGTAGCTGTTTTAAAAAGTTGTTGGCGCTACATTAATCCTCTGCAAACATAAAAGTTCACCCTTGAGGTAGAAAAGAACAACAAATAATCTAATAGACATCTCCGAAAAATGCTAATACCGCTCCCTAAGTGGCTTTCAACAGGCGATTCCTACGGAGAGCTACGCTTAACGCCAATTTCAAACATCAGCCAGTCTCCACGCACAAATAAGACTTTGAGACAGTTACTGTTGATAATAAGGCAAAAATAAGTATCTTGATACGTCAATTTTTACCTGGTTCAATCGTGCCATTTTATATTTTTAAAAGCAAAGCTCCTATTCGGAATCTTACAAGTCCACAAATAGTCATGATTACTTGTTCGTATTTCTGCGGATTTAATCTAAACCTTTCAGAGGCTACCCTAAATATCTTAACTAAACGAATTAAATGTTCAACAAATATTCGTGATGATGCTAGTTCTTTATTTCGTTCTTTTTGTTCTGAGGTTAATTCTCCTTTTTTAGGCTTTTTCTTTGGGGTCTTGATTGATAATTCTCCTTCATAACCTTTATCGCCGTTGAAACTTTGTCTAGGGTCAAATCCTTTTTGGCGTTCTCGGAATAAATTTATGTCACTTTTTGGTCTAGGTTTACCCGCGACTACATCAACAATATCATCTCCATTTGGTAGAACGATAAGCTGGTTTTTCATCGTATGATTTTTCTTCTTCCCAGAGTAATACTTTCTGTCGGGAAACCCTCATCAAGGACTGGCTCCCTCCGGGTATGCCTGCCTTCGCCTGACGGCTAACACCAGTCGCTTACGGCGGGAAAACGCCTCATGCGCGCCCTTATTCACCGCAAGGCGCTGCTCTCCGCACAGAAGTGACACATGAGGGAAACCCTCCCGCAGCGCTGGACTCACATGCAACGTCTCTACAAGGTTACAGGAAAATGAACATCGTGCTACAACCATAATTCATTCCCAAATTCAGCAACGCCGAACACTTAACATTCCTTGATCTGGTTGTTGCTCTCCTTACGAGCTTTCTCGTAAGCCTCCATCGACGAACCATGCTTTTGTGCGAGCAGGGCGTGCCATTCTACTGCATGAATACTGAATTGTGAAACCTTATGTATAGCTTTCTACTTGTAACGCCACCTATTCAAGTATTTTTAACATGATTTACTCAATTTCAAATTAAAAATATTTGGCGACTTTTGTATTTTATGCAGTAAGCGCCAAGAATACAATTAGAAACTGTTGTTGTATCACAATGGCCGACAACCCAGGCGGTGGTTTTTGATTTTACTGCGCCGGAACCGCTACTCGATTGCCGGGAACAATCTGTGGCTGATATGAAAACACCTCTCGGCTACGGGAATCGACAGTTACCTTGAGCCACTGTACGTCGTTGGTGCCGTTCTCCTGATTGTCGCCAAATGTCTCGACACGAGTGAAGTTCTCAAGTCGTCTGCCTTGAGCATCTAGAAATGGCTTGTCAATGCGGTAGTAGTGCGAATCGCCATGCACGTAGGCAACTGGTTTACCGAAAGCGATCACCTCATCGCGCAACGCTAATAAAAAGTCCTTGAAGCCATCAGGCTGCCCATCGGTTTGTACGAGCGTCTTCGGATCGCGCAAAGGTGCTCTGGTTGGGTCGCTCTGATCCCACCCTGGATCAGCTTGGGAGATCAACATGACCGCCGCCGAGTTGCCTTCCTTTGCCACTCTAAAGGTCTCCTTCAGCCATGCAATATTGGCTGCGTTTCGCGCCGCGTACTCCTCTGGGTCAGGCGCAGTGTCGCATAGGTTATTGCACGAACCCTGGATGTTGAGTGTCGCATAAGTAACTTTGCCAACTGTCCAGCGACGATTCTCGACACACGGCACCGGACCGTTGACACCGAGGCACAGCGGTGCCGTCTGCACTTCCTGGGCTAAGCGACGCTGCCCCAGAGAAAAATTTGTGCTGAAGAATAGCTGACGCTCGTAGTCAAGGCGTTCGAGTGAGTTGAATCCACCATTTGAAGGGCGATCGCAGTCTGTCCAATCGTTGTCACCCGGTGTGAAGGCTGCTGGTGCCTCTAGGCTGTTGAAGTAGCCTCTAGCTTTGGCGTACAGCGCGTTGTCGCAAACGCTGTTAGAACCAGCTTTGAGATCGCCATCATGGACGGTGAAAGAAAGTTTCTGCGAATTCATATCGTCGATTAGTCTTGTTACGCCAACCTCCTGCGCCTCTGAGTAGGGTAAATCGCCCCAAAGTCCGATCTCGTATGGTGCGTTCGCATTCTCCTTCCCTCTGGCAACCACCAGACTGGCAGTTGCAAAGAGGAGGAACGGTAAAGTCACGGTCAGGAAAAACATTTTAGGTAGCAAATGTGCAGTAGCGACACGTAGAAACGTCGAGTACCCAAGCTTTTTCATCATATCCTCGATTATTTTTCAAAGCGTGAGTGCATTTTGGACAAGTAGCTTTTGCTCACGCTATTCCAGTCTGTGATTTAGACTACAGCATGTCAATTAACGATTAATTATGAATAGGTTATGAGTGGATAGTCCTATCAGGGTGTTTTAATAAGAGATTGTAGATGAGGCTCATACTTAAGCCTGTCTCAACAATAAAACCTTGATAATTTTCTGTTGAATTTACTAAATACTGTACGTTCGTTTATTTTAGAATGGCAAGAAGAATTAATTCCTTGTGGGAAAAGGAGTCGAACAATTTTCCATTCTAATCGCATATCGCAGGAGCATTTCTCGGTAGTCCGGAGATGTTCATCAAAAAATGGAATAAGGAAAAGCACTACACTACAAGCACAGTAAAGGATTGAGAAAGTGAAATAATTAAAAAGCACTAGCGAATATCAACAGCTAGTGCAATCAGTTCATTTTTGAATAGTTATCTCTAATATAATACTTTTCAACTTAAGTCATTAGGTAGAAGGAGATAATCACCAACCAGGCTATGTATAGTTGTAATAAATTGTCAAAAAACACTTTAATATTTCTACTCAGAAATAGGTGGTTTATGGAAAAACAACCTGAGATACACAATTTTCTCTGTCAAAAATATAAATACAGAGGTAAATTCACTCCACAGAATTTAGTATTCAACGCCAACTTACAAGAATTTGCAACACACGTGAGCTACATTTGCAATTTACAAACTCTTGGTAAACTTTCAACAGAAGATGCATACAAACAAATTAACGAGCTTTGGCAACGGCTAGAACGTAGTTATTTAGAATTAGAGATTGATGCAGATTGATATAGATGTTGAAACTCAGGGATTAACCTCTCCAATTCTGTATGATAGCTTGCCCGTAAAGTGCCATAGATGCGCTTAATGATACTTAAGCTTCAATTATTCAGAATACAAACTCTTTAGGAGCGCAAACTCCTACCCAAGGAGGAGAATGCACATACTATGGGGGGGGTGGGTCACAACGATTGAAAAATCTGCCTAAGCTGAGGAAAAATCGCCCTATAAAAAATCTTGATTTTGTATACCAGTTGACAGTCCGGGGCGATTTTTCCGTCAAAGTTGTGGACTTCTTACCCATAAACTAGTAATTCGGCTGGCAGATTTTTCCGGTTTTAATGAAGCGGAATGCACAGCGGCAATGAAACGTATCAAGCAAAAGCTTACAATATTATGCACTATTCCTATCATTTGAACCAAATGCTTTGTTCTTCAGATTTTCTTTACAAACAGATTCTTACTAGACATCTGTGAAAACTAATCTCAAACTCTTGTGGTGTCTGGGTTAATTTTTCATTTCTGGAGACGTCTACTGTTCTTTAACTAAATCTTTCCCAATCCATAACTCATACTGTGCTAGCGATAAACTAATATTCTAATCGGTCTTTGAAATCGCAACACATGCAGAACCCTACCCCGATAAACGCAGAACTCTGCCTCAGTAAACGGTTTGCCATATCTGCATGGGTTGTACTGACTTTAATATTATGTATGAGGAGAAATAAGTGTTCTTGTTAAAAAAACGACGCACAGTCACTCTGACTGCGACTGTTGCTGCAACGGTTACTGCTGTTGGCTTCGCTTTCGCTAGCAGAGCTGATTATCTATCACTCGAACAGTTTATCGACAATGGTCGCGCAAAGAATGTCATTCTTTTCATTGGCGACGGTATGGGCGATTCAGAGATTACAATCGCCCGCAACTACTCCGTAGGCGCTGCTGGTCGTCTGGCACTCGATACTCTCCCATTGACTGGAGAGTATACGACTTATGCTCTTCAGGAGAGCAACCCCAAGTTACCCGATTATGTCACCGACTCCGCAGCTTCGGGAACGGCTTGGGCTACAGGAAGCAAAACCTCGAACGGTCGGATTTCGACAACGGCTAGCACCGACTCTGACCTGAAGACAATTCTCGAACTGGCTCAGGAAAGAGGCTTTGTCACTGGTAATGTCAGTACAGCTGAGTTAACTGATGCGACGCCTGCGGTACTCGTGTCTCATGTGTCTAATCGCAATTGCCAAGGTCCAAAAGATATGACAAGCTGTCCACAGGACAAAAAGTCAGCGGGTGGTCCTGGTTCAATCGCTGAGCAATCGGTTGACCACGGTGTTGACGTACTGCTTGGCGGAGGTAAGCAGAGGTACGACCAGATCATTGATGGCGGTCGGTTTGCTGGCAAGACTGTGATTGAATCAGCGCAGGCACAGGGTTATCAAGTTGTGACAGATGCTTCCGGATTGCAGTCAGCACAGCCAGGAACAAAGCTATTAGGTTTGTTTAACTCTGGCAACATGAGTCTGGAATGGGCTGGCAAGCCAGCGGTTGTGTACCCTGGTAATGAGCCACAACGCTGTCGAGAAGGTCTCAGACCATCAAATGAACCTAGCTTGGCTGACATGACGAGCAAAGCAATCGAATTGCTTGAATCAAAGCAGGGTGGTCAGCGGCGTTTTTCACAGAAAACAGGATTCTTCCTACAGGTGGAAGGTGCTTCGATTGACAAGCAAGATCATGCTGGGAACCCGTGTGAGCAAATTGGCGAGAACGTCGCATTTGATCAAGCGATCAAAGTAGCGCTTGACTATGCTAAGACTCATCGGGATACATTAGTCGTCGTGACTGCTGACCACGGTCACACGAGTCAAATCATTCCTAATCCAACACAGACTGCTCATAGCCCAGGAAAATACAGTACACTGATCACTGCTGATGGAGCGCAGATGACAGTGAATTACGCAACCAATCTTTCTGATCAGTCGCAAGAACACACCGGAACTCAAGTGCGTATTGCTGCACAGGGACCGCAGGCGTCAAAAGTTGTTGGTGTAATTGATCAGACCGATCTCTTTCACATTTTAGCTCGTGCTATCGGTGCAGAGTAACTGATTATTACGAAGGTAGTTTTTTAACGACTCAATTCTCCTTCTTTGGGTTAAAAGTATAGTTGAGTTAGTTCACGAACGAATTCTGCGAATTCATTTGCTCTGTTATCTTTTTGCAAATTTGGAATGCTCGGACGAGTGCACGATTCAGACTTCCTTTTTCCAAGGAAGTCTGAACCGTGCTGGATAAAACTTTGCTGCGTATTTAAGAGAACGATATCGCCTAGCAATCTCAAAAAAAAACTACAGTCTAAGATAAAACCTAAAACTGTAGGAATGACAATTATGTTATTATCACCAGAAGTTTTTGTATAGACTAGGGAAGACGCCAGCTTTTGTCAATATAACGCTGGTTTCCCACTTCTGATATTTGAATAGCTGCTTTGTAGCGACCTTGGTTTGTCTTGGTTGTGAGAACGCGAGTCTTAACTCGCACCTGCTCGGAGTCTGGTCCTCCCTTTAATCCTTCAAGTAACACCCGACCGTCAAAAGCTTCACTAGTGTTGATGCCCTTAAGCGCTAAGATTGTGGGGGTAAGATCTACATTACTAGCAGGAACTTGAACTTTAACGCCGCGCTTGAAATCCACTCCCCAAGCAAAGAAGGTGTTGCGAACATTCCAGGGACTCATACTACCGTGACCGCTGGCGTTACCTGTGCGCGGACCTGTTGTTCCACTGGTATCGGTGAAGTCAGTCCCTTGTACACCAAAAGCATTCTTATCTGATGTCCAAGGAAAGGTAAAGAGGATATCTGGACCGCGCTCTTGGTTGAACTCGTGGATCAACTCCAGTGAAAAGGTTCCAGGTATTGAGCCATCAACGCTCTTGGGTTTTCGGTTACTGAGATTGCTGCTTGAGTTTTTACCAGCAGTGAAAACGACACCAATCCAATCTTGTTTGTGCAAGAACTCTACAATTTCTTTAATTCGTTGTGGTGAGCGGTTTTTTACGTGCAAAAGGACAGCTTGCCCACTGCTAGCTATGACGACATCGTCCGAATCGGGTCCGGCTTTAAGTCCAGCACGGATCAATTCCTGTGTGACGTTAACGCCAAAAGTTTCCAGGCTAAAACCGTGATCTGAAACAACAAAGATATCAGTTCGATCTTCTAAACCTAGAGCTTTAAGCTGTTCTATTACGAGTCCGATGTTGCGATCATCATTGCGAATTGTGTTAGTGGACTCTGGAGAACCCGCACCAGTATTGTGCTGCGTATTGTCTGGTTCTGTCAACCAATTAAGGACTACATCAGGTTTTTGCTCTGGAAGTACATACTCTCGCAGAACCTGCTCAGTCCAATCCACTGCTTCGTTGTATTGATTGTCAACGTCTCCTTCTTTGGGTGGAGCAGCCCCAAAGCGAGAGAGAATTGCATCGTTAACATCACCGGGGAATGCTACGACCTTACCAGGGTTGAAGTATCCATTAATGACACTACCAATCCCGTTGACTGCTCGGGGATTCAGCAGAAGCGCACTACCTGACGAGCCAGAACTTACAGCAGCAAGCTTCATCCCGTTTTCCTGAAGTCTTTCACCTAAAGTTTTAACAAAGACTACCCGCCCACCACTGACTTCGTCAAGTTTTAGGATATCTGAATACTCTCCTGTACTGAACGCACGGGTCGGGTTGACCTCAGGCACGTACATAGAGTTACTCACAATACCGTTTGTCCCTGGATAGTAACCAGTTCCAATTGCCGTAGCATTGACGCGAGTGACTGTAGGAAAGACAGCGTGTCCGTTGACGTAGTCCACACCTTCATTACGCAACCGATAAAGGTTTGGGGTATCTTGTGGATTGATTAAGTCAGGACGCAGCCCATCTAAAATAAAAACCAAAATCAAACGAGCTTGACCTGGCAGTGTTGTTGTTACTTTCTGAACCAGTGTGGAATCAGCATGAGTCATTCCCGGTCTGGTCAAAGAATGACCAAACACGCTCATTGCTAAAACTGTTGTTCCGATGAGTACCCCAGTAAAGAATCGACGCCGATTCCAATGGTGTTTCTGAGTTGGTTTTGTGGATTTATTTTGACTGTGCTGTAACTTATTGTTCATGCGATTGCTTCCTACACCTTAAGCCCCTGTTTTTGAAAACTCCGACCCAATGGGTTAACTTTCCAGCCAGTTGCGATTGGAATTGTTCTGGATTTGCACCTCATTAGACACAAGACAGGTGACATCAAAAAATGATGTTGCTGGCTAGCGACTATGTTTTTAGGCTTTTTTATTTGCAGCCACAGTCTAATGGATGCTCATCAAGCTAGGAACAAGGTTTGATTAATCTCCAGTTAAGACTTAATTGTGTAATTGCCTAGAAATGTAAGGTCGACGAACTTTAATCCCTGGAATTATTGCCTACAGGTAGTTTGGAAAATTAGCTGTTCATCAAATTACTGAACTTATATTGACCTAATGCTACTTTTGTGAAATGCGGTTTATACAGTGCGACGCTGACGTAATGCTTGAATTTACAAATATGTAGTACATTCGCCAACAGTATCCGTATCTCGGCGAAATACCGTGTTGCGGTTAAGTTTTTCAGTTTTACCAACTTCGGGTCATAAGTTGGTATTGAGTTCAAAAATAGACAAATTGAAAATCAAGAAGTTTGATTTCTAAATTAGTACTTCTTAACTGGAGTTTAGACTAAACCACGCGATCCCAGAGCGCAGACGCCAAGGGCGTATTGCTATGCGGTCGTGGTACGTAAGAATAAGTATAAAAAATTAAGGAGATGCCTGGAGTTAAAACAAGCATCTCCCAACGGAAGATGAGAGAAGCACTACCCTTACCGTGGCAAAAGTCAATCGAGAAGTTGACCCTTGGAAGGATTGGTCAGTCTATGGGAGGAGTTTTAGCGAAGATTGACACGCCGTGGCTTACCTCCAAAACCCCGTGCAAAATCTCCTGGCTGGGAAACTGGACAGCCACGCTAACGTAGAATCACAGTTAATCTAGTCAGATAAAATACTTATATACACCGTAAGCAGGTGACTAAATCTGCTTAGTTTATCCGTTTCCATATTTTCTAATTTAATTTTCTTTAACCCAGCATTGCTGGGTCATTTTCCATGCCTTAGTCTAAACTCGAGTATATTAAGCAAGTTGTATGACCAACACCGTTATTATTACAGCTGCCTCTGAGGGTATCGGCAAAGCAACTGCTCTCGAATTTGCGCGTCACGAATATAATGTTGTGCTAGCAGCACGTCAAAGCGATCGCCTAGAAGCAGCTGCCTCACAAGTCCGGGCAATTGGTCGAGATGCCCTAGCTATTTGTGTTGATGTCACAGATCCCAAACAGGTGGACGCTTTAGTTGAGAAGGCGATCGCTCACTTTGGCACTATTGATGTGCTGATCAACTTAGTGGACAAGGCAATCCATAATCCCATCTTAGAAAAACCGGAGGATGTGGCAGTGGCAATCTGGAAAGCCGTTAAGTATCAGCGATCTGATATGTTAGTTGGTTCAGCACGTTTGTCCAAGGTGGCTTATCAAGTATTTCCTGGTTTGATGCAAAGCCTATACCAACGAGTGCTTGGAATGCGAGCACGCCACTATGGACAGTAAATACTTCAATTTGTATTCAGACAATTGTATAGAAGGAAACCTCAGAAAAGTTTGTTTCTGTACAGACAGAGTATCGTCATAGTGTAAAATTCCCTACAATCGTAGGTTGTTTATATAAACGGCTTATGATTGTGGGGTATGCCCGTGTTAGCACCAACGCCCAAGCCGACGGCGAGGCGTTGGATCAGGCTAGCAATGTGGCGCGGTTCTCACTGAGTAGCGGCGAGGGATGGTTAGAAGGTATGGGTCAAAATGTGCTTTTAACTGCGGCGTATGTAAGAGCAATGATGATTGAGATGATAATTGGCATAGCAATCATAAGTCCTGTTTTGCCAAACCGAATTTCTTGTCCATCCATTTTTAAGATAGCTATCACGCCTGCGGTTGCCATTAAAATCCATATAGTTCCAAAGACAATAAAGATAACGAATGATGAGTCATTCATGTTTTTTTCCTTTAATTGACATCCTCTCCCGCCTGAAGTCGGGAGATTCCCGAAACAGATGGATAGGTTCCTAATTCATCGACCCAGCTTACTACCAATTGTCCTTTCGGCAATATCTAAACCGAATGACCGCACAAAAGTACCAATCATCTAGCCTAGTTCAATTGATACCAGAGGCTCTGGTCTCCAAAGGCGTTTTCCCATGCATTGGGAGGTTCATCGGTGCCCCCGATTACCAAGCGAGTTTTAAAGTTTTTTGCTTTTCTGGTTTGTCTAACGCTAGGCAGCGCACAGCTATGTTTTATGAGGTTTTCGCTACCCTACTTTTTGCCTTGAGCAGGCTTTCCGGTTCAAGGAGCCAATGCAAGCCACCACCGTGGGAATTCCAACCATCAATACAATACAGCACTTTGCTCTAACAAATCAATTAAGAAAAGCCGCCCTCAAAGGGCGGGGCTTTAAACCCAATTTTTCGGTAAGTTTGGGGT
>NZ_QMEB01000013.1:16690-39358 GCF_012912135.1 Brasilonema bromeliae SPC951
CATCAACTACTTGTTTTTTACAATCTCCCTTCTCTATCCTCTCTCACCCATCGTCTCCTCACCCTCCTCCCCAAACGAACATAAGTTTTATTTTTAAACTAAGAGATAATTAAATGCCTACCGACGTGCAGTTAAAATGTCTGTACCGAATCGGTTATCAATAAACTTATGTTATGTTTCAGCCGATTCACCTCATTTGTATTGACTCTCGCACACAGAATTTATTCATCCTGGCAGGTGATAATGAAGACATCGAATTTGAAGTGACTTCTAATGGGGAGGTGTTTTAATGAGTCAAATTGACTATGCGGCAATGTCTAACCAGCAGTTGAAGCAATATATGCTAGAGCATCGGGACGACGAGGCTGCACTGAAAGCTTACTTGGATCGCCGCCATCAGCGCTCAACTGTCATTATCACAACCGTTAATGATCCCGATTTTGATGCTAAAGTCCAAGCTGCAATTCGTCAGCAGATGAGTGATAGTGGTTAATTTACAGTGATTTTCAAAAAAACTTATTATATACATAGGCTTAAACTTTTAAAGTTGCGCAATGAGTAACTTCCACCGTAGGCAATCACGTCGTTATACCCCCAAAAATAAAAACATACCCTCCCTTCTAAAGACACTGCAAGAACTTGGCACAACTCTAGGTGAAGTCAGTTCTCAAATCAGTGAGGATATGGTTAGCGAGGTCACAAAGTTAAAGCGAGACATTGTCAAATCAGTTAAATCGGCTACAGAACTTGGACAAGACGTAGCGCAATCTGCTATCGAACGAGGGAAAGCAGCACAACAGGAAACACGTCAGTTTTTTGGAGATAAGCTAGAACAGAATCAAGAATCTCTGAGGAAAAAACTAGACGAGAACCAAACAGCAAAGGAAGCTGCTGCAAGGGCACATATTGAACAGATTGATTTAGATGCAGTTGAGAAATTTGTCACTCTTCTTTTAACAAAATTTCCAAACGCAACGCCTGAACAAATGACTCAGCGTCTGCTTCGCCGACAGCTTTTCCGCGTCAGCAGAACTTCTGTAGTCATGAGTGTTGTTCCGTCCAAAATGGCAGAGTCTGTCGGGGTTGATTATGTTGAAATTGCTCTCATCCAAGCTGAAATTATTTTTCAGATTGCAGTCGCTTACGGTTTTGAACTACAAGTTCCAGAGTGTAAAAATGAAGCGTTTGCAATTCTTGATCGCGTACTGAGAGCCAATAGATTAACCAGAATCGGTTTAAGTGCAACACAAATGATTCCAGTTGCAGGAGGATTTATTAGTACAGGAACTGACACCTATTTAGTTTATCAAATTGGAAATACGGCTCAGCAGTTTTATAAATCTTTAACTGAAGAAGAGGTTCCGGGAGAAATTTTAGAGAATTTTATAGAAGAGACCCAAAGGCGATACAAGCAACGCCTATGGTAGGAGGAAGTTAATTGGATTGTAACGGATTGTATAAGATCCCCGACTTCGCAAAAGTTGTCGGGGATCTAGCTTAAGTTGACACAAATAACTCTAAGCCCAGCCCACAAGATTTGTATTGCACTCAAACGAGAACCGCTATATCTACTATCTCAAAACCAATACTCTTAAAATTTGCCAACATCAACTCATCACGCTGGTGCCAAACAGCAAATATTTGTTGTCTACCATCATAGAGTGTTTCAGGGTCTATTTGATAAACCGCATTATTTACCCGTTTCAGTTTTAACCCTAATAAACTCAACAGTTGCTTAAGTATTTTTATCGGTGATATATACTCTTTTTCTTGCAATAAATTAATACCAATGGCTCTTTGGATGTGTTTACTACATTGAAAAGCAATATTTCTTAACAATAACAAATCTGCATCATTTTCGGTAAACTTTCGTTTTGGATCAAGATACTGAAGCATTCCTAATGCTCTTAAAGCTTCTACTTTAAGTGTATAAGTTTTTAAATCTGGCAGAAAAACTTTGCCTTCACCCCAAGTCAATTGCTGATGCCATTCTTGCTTGTCTCTGAGGCAGAGATACTCGCTTTCATGAGTTAGATAATAATGTATTAATAGTTGGTGATAATATCCTTTGTCGTCACGTAATTTTAGCAGGGGACTTACTTCTATACCATACTTTTGTCTCAGAAGATATTTTTTAGTTTGGTTACGTTCTTCTTCAGTCAGCGAGTGTTTAACCAATAGCTGCTCGTATTCTACATAATCAATATCTTTAGCATTGGCTACAGTAGTTGCAGATGCTAATTGATTTCGTTGCTTAATTTCTCTTATTTTGCCGTCAATATCTTTTGATTTTTTACGGCTTTTCGCCCAATCTTTTTGAACTTTGAATATTTCTAAGATGAGTCTTTTCCGGGTTGTGATGTCACTCTGGTCAGTTGCTATAAAGGCAAGGCGTAAGTCTCGGATAATATTCTTTTGAACATCATTACCTCGCACATGAATTTGATGTCCATCAGATATCAAACCGTCTTTCATAGATTTACGGTAAAGCGTAATAGAAGCATTTACCCTAGCAGACAATTTTGCCCAAGTTCGTAAATGAATAGGATCATACACCAACGGTAAATCGACATCAACTTTATGTAGTGGACTGAGTAAAGCTATGTTTTCCTTTTGATTTTCTTGATACCAATAAGACAATGAACGATAATTTGTACTACCACTACCAATTAACCCAATTCCTCGCTTCGCACACCAAACAATACGCGGTACATCGTCGCGTACTCTTGCTAATGCTTGTCGTGCTTCCGAGTCAGGAATAACGCCTTGAAAAATACCATAAACGCGGTCAAAATGTTGAACATCAATACTAATGCCTGTACCAAGGCTAGGAGTCACAAAAACAGTGTTGTATTCAGTGACTTTTTGATTGATAGCTGCAACAAAATCAACAGCTTCATGACCTGGTGTATTTGTTGTGTGACTACTAACAACCAAAGTTTTTGGAAACTGCTTTTGCAATCTTTCTAAACGCTCTTGAAGATAACGTTCAATCGTTTCACAACTGTAACGTCCAGAGCGACTATCAGTCGTAACGTAACATTTGTTTCCTGTGATTAAATCTAATTCTAGCTGATGAATTAAGGGAGTTGGGTTAGGAGAATCATAGAAAGTCACATCCCAACCTTGCTGAGGTTTCCACTGATTCACAACAACCCAAGGAATGATTTGAATCCCTGCCAATTCCTGCAAATATTCTAAGGAAACATCTGATAAATCAGCATCTTGGGCAATTACTAATCCTCCACTTATCAGCACGGTAGAAATAAGCTGCTGGAATATTTTTAAAATTTTGACGCGTTTATCTTTACAAGTGTTGCTGTTAAGTAAATGCCATAAAGACTGTTCTACTTCGTCCAAAATTATGATTGCCCCTCGCCAATCCTCTGGATTCAACTTCCAAATGGAATCAACGCATAATCCAAAAGAGTGAGGAGATGGAGCAATAGGAAGATAGGGAGATAAGGAAACGGGGTAACAAGGGAGTAATTTTTCTCCCTTGTCTCCTTGTCTCCTTGTCTCCTTGTCCTTTTTTCCCATTCCCCACTGAATACCGATTTTTTCGCATAAAAAACGTCCCAGTTGGATTCTGTGAGTAATGAGTAATACAGGTTTGTTTCTGCTTTTGGCTTGATTCACAACAGTTTGTAGTGTTGTGGTTTTCCCTGTTCCTTTTGCAGAGTTGACTGCAACTAATCCAGAGGAGGGGAACGGTATTTCTCCTAAATAGCGGCGGTTGAGAGTGAGTGCAGGTGGAATGGTTAACTCGGTGTGAGGCTTGGTTTGAGCAAGGTAAACTTCTAAATCAACACTTTGGCGGTAGACTGTCTCGAAAGCACTTGCACCTTTTGCGACGAGAAAGTCATCAATCCCTTTTTCTATTCCTGGAAGTTTGATGACTCGGACGGGACAATTTTTTTCTTGAAATAGAAATCCTAGTTGGGAGATCGCATTAGTGACTGCAGCAATTTTCTTAGGTTCAGTTTCAAAATCAAAGCAAATGTAAAAGATACGCCCAGTGTTCGCAAATGCTGCTAAATCTGGTATCAGCTGGCGACTGATAACTTTGCCAAAATCATCCTTGATGACGCGGTAACCACTGGTAATTCCAGGGATAGCAAGAGCTGCATATCCTTGTGTCAACAGTGCTGCAGCTTTCTTAACACCCTCGCAAATAATGATGGGGATGTTCCGTTCCATCACCCATTGCCAAAAGCCTTCAGCTTCACCATTGGTGGTAATGTTGATACTGTCAGGCATGGGTACATTGTAACGTTGAGCCACTTGCTGCCAGATATCCAGTGATACCCGCAGACAAAATACTCGCGTTGGCGTGCTAGGGGGATGTTCGTACTTTATCAACTTGGCATTTTCATTTAATCGAGGTTGGTTGGGCTTAAAGCACCCCCACTCCATCTCTTGCCAATGATTTAGGGAGTCAAGTCCAGAACACCACCAACCACCTTCCGCGATGTGGGCGTAACGCTGTAACCACCCACTTTTGACCATTCCAGTATTTGTACGCGGAAGATATTCAGAAATTAGCAGGTAATCATAAGTGGTTCTGCCTTTTAGAGACATAAAATTGAGTCTCGCAAGGTTTAAATCTATACCACTTCCTTGAACCAATTCCTCAAGGTGTTGAGACTCTAGATAGTACAAATGCATTAGTTAAGGCGTTAGGAAAAAACAGTGCATAACACCTTATCATGCATATGCAATTTTGAGATGAGGGAGTATGAAAGTACTGTGAGGCTTATTACACCATTTGAAATAATACACCTAAAGGCATAGATTAATGTCAAGCGATAGCTATTCTCTTGAACTGCGAGAACTCATGCGTTTATAGACAAGAGCAGACATCTTCGGAAAAATCTCTACATCATCAGCGTATGCCGAATCTGGAGCAAAAACTGCCAAAATATAAGTAGCTTTTTTATCTTCTGTAACAACCATTGCTGCTTCTGACCGAGAAGCAGAAGTCCCGCCCGCTTTGGAGTACAATCGAACACGAGTGTCGGGTAAAGATTCACCAAAAAAAGTGCGTACTGGGTTGAAATCATAAGAATCTGGTGGTTGCCAAACTTTAGGATTTAAATCTCTTTTTAGCCATCCACACATTTTTCTGCTGGCTTGTAAAGAGACAGCGTGTTCAGCATAACACATTTCATACAATAGTCTGGCTGCATGTTTCGTCGTTATCTTATTCCAATTTCCAACTGGCTGATGAAGCAACTGTGATTCACTTCCCTCAGGCTCTTGAAGATTAAGATAGTCAATGGGAAATGTTTTTTGAATAATATTAAGATTTTTGTAGCCAGCTTGATGGAAAAATCGATTAAGTTGTTGGCGCTTCTTTTTCCACAGTTGAAATTTTTCGCTGTTGAGTTCTGATTCCGAACGTGTTCCTGTGACTTGATCAATAATAAAGCTCGCAGCCTCATTATCAGACTCCTGAATCATTTTTGCTAAATAAGGAGCAAAATCCTTTTCATTTTGCCAAAAACCCCTCTCTATTTGGGCATATAAAACCACCATCCAAAACATCTTAACTACGCTCGCCGGATATCTCGGTATATCTTGTTGATATCCGGCTGTTTCACCAGTTTTTGCATTTATTAAGGTAACAGATAAAGCCTCTTTAGGCAGATTTTCGTCAGCAGCAAGATCGACAACATCGTTAACAATTGCTTGCAACTCTTGAGAGTCTTTAAATTTTGGAGGTTTTTTGAGATTGTAGACGACTTCCGAATTTTGTTTCTCAGGTTGACGAGAGGGAATAGACAGTGATTTGGCGATACGCGTAGCGTCAAGCCTCCGGCTTATCGCCCAATCAGGAACTGGTACAGCTGGAGTTAATGATTTGGAATTTTGCTTGCTGGATGATTCTACAACTTGGATAACAGGAAGTGGCGAAGTGGCTGTTGATACAGTTGGAGTTAGTGATTTGGAATTTTGCTTGCTGGATGATTTGGCAGCAACTTGGATCACAGGAAGTGGCGAAGTGGCTGTTGGTACATGTAACGATTGTTGGGTAGATGGTTTGACAAGTTCTGATACATATTTAGTTATCAAAACAGCTACCAATACACCTAAAGTGATCACCCTCACTGTCAGATGGTTGACTTTGACAGCAAAGTTCAGCTTGGGGAATTGGTGCAAAAATGTTTGATATTTACGCCATTTCGGCATTATGTCTGATTTTTATTTGGTTTTTACAAGGAAAAAAAAGTGAATCTGCTAAATTTTAGCAGAAGGACGTAATGTCTCACAAATATGATAAGAATAGACTTCAGTCGATTCTGAACAAAAATAAACAATAAAGGATGAAGTTTGAAAAACCTCATCCTTTATTCTGAGTTGATGCACAACTGTAGTCAAAGATAACTGTTTTGTATGTGCTAACGGAACATACTACTTACAGAACTATCTTCGTGAATCCGCCAGATAGTTTCCCCAAGTAAGTTAGCCACTGACAGCACAACTAACTGTGGAAAGCGTTCGCGCAGCGATTTCCCTGAAGCATCGCTTTCTGGAATTGGAATCGTATTTGTAACAATCACTTCCTCAAACAAGCCGCTTGACAACCGCTCAATTGCTGGTGGTGAGAACACTGCGTGAGTGGCACACGCATAAACCTGACGCGCCCCTTCCTCACGCAGAAGTTTTGCTCCTGCAGCAATAGTACCAGCAGTGTCTATCATGTCATCCACCAGCACTGCTGTTTTGCCCTTAACATCACCGATGACATTTAACACTTCGGCAACGTTGTGAGCCTGACGACGTTTATCTATGATCGCCAGTGGCGCATCGTTGAGCTTTTTGGCAAATGCCCTTGCTCGTGCAACACCACCGACATCTGGGGAAACTACGACAAGATCAGGCAGTTCTTTGCTTGCTAGATAGTCCAGCAAAACTGGAGAACCATAAACGTGATCTAGTGGTATGTCGAAATAGCCTTGAATCTGAGCTGAGTGCAAATCCATTGCAAGAATACGGTTAGCACCTGCTTCTGTAATGAGATTTGCCACCAATTTGGCGGTGATTGACTCTCTTCCTGCGGTTTTTCGGTCAGCGCGGGCATAACCATAATAGGGAATGACTGCGGTGACTTGCCGTGCAGAAGCACGGCGACAGGCATCGATGATAATCAGCAATTCCATCAAATTGTCATTCACAGGATTACAACCGGGCTGGATGAGATAAACATCACAACCCCGGATTGATTCTTGGATTTGAATGTATAGTTCTCCATCCGCAAATCGTTTGCGAATCATTGGTCCCAAATCCATGCCCAGGTAACGAGCGACTTCTTGGGACAAAGGTACATTGGCAGAGCCAGATAACAGCCGCAGGCGAGTATTTTCAGCTAGTCCTGTTATCGTCGGCTGCACTTTTAAAGTTGCAGAACTGAGCACAGCAGATCCTCGATGTGCATTCATGGCAATCTTATCACCAGAGATTAGACAGCTTTAACCGAAAATAGTCATAAAAAATATACATAAGCAAATGGTCGTGAGTTTTTTTGAAGCTTTTATCAAAACTTTAAACAAACCTCTATCAAACTACATTTTGCAAATTCTCCAGCCCTTGCACTGAGAAACAATTGATAGTTTAACTGAATATTCTGCCTGTAAACCATACCTATCATTTAGATTTTTTGGCATGAATTGGAAAAAACCAACTCAATTGGATGTGTGTTTAGTAGACTTTCCCCTTTAACCACCATTACAGTTGCTTTGCACAAGCATTCACACTTGGACTCTTGAATCTGAGAAATGCTAAGCATAAATACTTAACAACGATTAAAATAAGGGAACCTAAATACCTAATGATACTAGATGATACTAGTTTTGATTGCAAATTAAAAAACTCTTAGGCTTTTTTTACTTTGTCATCAAACAGTATCATTCAGGGGCTTGCGCCCTCTGATTTCCGGTCATACTTGACCTGATAACTTTAGAGCACACAGGTAAGTTTAAAGAGTTGGGAAATCTGATAGAAGTTAAAACGGACATACTACCTACAGCAGATGCATGTGATTGCGCAATACGCACATGCGATAAGCCGGAGGCTTATCGCCTCCTAAAAGAAAGTTCAACCGACTGTGTCCGTCTGGAAACTATCCGTATCATAGTGAAGTCCTCCTCTGTTGCTATTACACTCAATTGATCAACGATGCAAGCACCGATTACAACTGACACTATCTTGCAAAACCGTTACCGGATCACTCAAATTTTGGGTCAGGGTGGATTTGGTAGAACCTATCTGGCACAAGACCAGAGGCGCTTTGATGAACTCTGTGCAATTAAGGAATTAATTCCAATAGTCACAGAAGGTTATGCTTGGGAAAAAGCAAAAGAGCTTTTTCAGCGAGAGGCAGCAACCTTATATCAAATACAACACCCCCAGGTGCCTCAATTCCGCGAGAGATTTGAAGAAGATCAGCGCTTGTTTTTGGTGCAAGACTACGTTGCCGGAAAAACGTATCAGACTTTACTGGATGAGCGTAAACTCACTGCGAGTGCATTTACAGAACAAGAAGTGTTACAACTTATGCGCTCCTTGTTACCAGTCTTAGAGTATATTCATAATCAAGGAATTATTCATCGAGATATTTCACCGGATAATATTATTCTGCGAGAAAGCGATCGCCTACCAGTTTTAATCGACTTTGGGGTCGTAAAAGAACTAGCAACGAAATTGAATTCTCCAGATAACACAACGCCAGCAACCACTGTTGGAAAACATGGTTATGCCCCAACTGAGCAAATGCAAACAGGTCGAACATATCCTAGCAGTGATTTGTATGCACTAGCCGTTACAGCAATTGTATTGCTGACAGGGAAAGAACCCCAAGATTTATTTGATGAACATCAACTGACTTGGAATTGGCAACATTTGGTCACAGTCGATCCACACTTCGCTTCTGTGTTGAATCGAATGTTAAGTCAAAAACTGGGCGATCGCTACTCAAATGCCCCAGAAGTACTACAAGCATTACAAACTCCACAACAACCAAATATTTACACTTCTAATGTATCCAAAGTACAAACAGTAGCCGTTGGTCGCCGCCCTGAACAAGCACAAGCATCTGCGCCCAATACATCTAACCCAGCCATTCCAACACAGGATAGTCCTTCACTCTTAGATAATCCCTTAGCAGTTTTTGCAATTACCCTTGCTGTGATTGTTGTAACAGGATTTGGATCTTGGACGCTCGTCAGATCCATCCGCACTCAGCCACAAGCAACAGCAGAAAAAACAAATCCACAAACTTTCCCTTCACCTGTAATTCCCAATAGAACTACCATTACACCGACAGCTACCAACAATGAACCTGTTGTCTATAACAAACCCCTAAATTTTGGTAAATCTAACACTGCTAATGTTGATAGTGTCATTAAAGCTAATGAAATAGACCAGTACATATTTCTTGGTGAAAAAGGACAGCAGTTAACTGTATTGCTGACACTACGACGCAGCGTGTTGCTATCAGTTTTAGATGCAAATCAACAACCAATTGACAATACTGCTAAAGAATTTTCATTCTACCAAGGAACATTGCCTTTTACTGGTAAATACACGATTCAAGTACGTCCTGTACCAGGAAAAGCCCAAAGCAATTATAGTTTTAGCCTCGGATTAGAAAATCCACTGCAACCCAGATCTACTCCCACTCCTACAGCTACTCCCACTCCTATAGCGACTCCCACTCCTACAGCGACTCCCACTCCTATAGCGACTCCCACTCCTACAGCGACTCCCACTCCTACAGCTACACCCACTCCTACAGATACACCCACTCCTACAGCTACACCCACTCCTACAGCTACTCCCACTCCTACAGAACAACCATCCACATCTGGTTCTGTAGAGCCACAAGATACTCCGCCTGCTAGTGAATCACCCAACTCTGTTCCTAGTGAAACAGCTTTCCCGTCAAGGTTGTAGAATTTTATGCAGAATTTGCATGAAAATTATGCGAAATCTTTATAGAATAGAATTGTCAGCAATTTATGATAGTAACTGTGAGAAATTAGTTGTTGGCAACTCATAACTAATGACTAATGACTGACAAGCTGTTAAAAACACTATTGATTACAGGAACAGATACAGAGGTTGGCAAAACTGTTTTAACGACAGCGCTGGCAGCCTATTGGCAAAAATATCACTCTTCCCGCAGTATGGGGATTATGAAACTCATGCAATCGGGAGAGGGCGACCGTGAGTGGTATCAAAAAGTGTTTTCCTTAAATCAATCTCCCGAAGAACTGACACCTTTATATTTTCAAACACCCGTTGCTCCTCCCATTGCTGCAGCAAGGGAAAATAAAACTATAGATTTAGCAAAAGTGTGGCAAAGTTTTACAGCTTTACGTTCGCGCCGTGATTTTCTTTTTTTAGAAGCTTTAGGAGGATTAGGTTCGCCAGTAACCGATGAACTGACGGTTGCTGACTTGGCAGGAGAATGGCGCTTACCAACAGTGTTAGTTGTTCCAATTAGATTGGGTGCAATAGGTCAAGCAGTCGCTAATGTAGCTTTAGCACGACAATCACGAGTGAATTTAAAAGGTATTGTTCTGAATTGTGTTCAACCTCGAACAAATACAGAAATTGCTGATTGGACACCAATAGAATTGATGAAATCACTCACTCAAATTCCAATTTGTGGCTGCTTACCTTATCTAGATAACTTAACTGATTTATCTAAAATGGCACAAGTAGCATCAGATTTAGATTTAGAACGATTGCTATATATCTAAAAAAGTGTGAAGAGTGAGGCAAGAAATACCTTTTGCAAAAGTTTAAAGCGTAAAAATAAAAATACTGAACTGTCATTTCAAATTAAAAAATGTGAAACATGGTTTCTACATTCCCGAACTCCTCTTCTGTTGATTTATCTCGTGTTCGACTCTCCATTCGTTCACTGCAAGCGCAACTTGTGGAATGGCGGCGACAGTTGCATCAAAAGCCAGAACTGGGTTTTAAAGAAAAATTAACCTCCCAGTTTGTTTCTGAAAAGTTACAAAAATGGGGAATTGAACATCAAACTGGCATTGCTCAGACTGGTATTGTAGCTACCATTAGGGGTAACAATACCAGTACTCAAAAAGTGTTGGCAATTCGCGCGGATATGGACGCTTTGCCCATTCAAGAACTCAACGAAGTGCCATACCGATCGCAACATGATGGAGTGATGCACGCCTGTGGACATGACGGACATACAGCAATTGCCCTAGGAACAGCATACTATCTTCACCAGAATCGAGAGACTTTTGCTGGTACTGTCAAAATTATCTTCCAGCCAGCAGAAGAAGGACCAGGAGGCGCAAAGCCGATGATAGAAGCTGGGGTATTGAAAAACCCTGATGTTGACGCGATTATCGGTTTGCACCTTTGGAATAATCTGCCTTTGGGGACACTAGGTGTCCGCGCTGGTGCATTGATGGCAGCTGTAGAAACATTCAAATGTACAATTATGGGCAAAGGCGGACACGGTGCTATGCCCCATCAAACTGTTGATTCAGTGGTGGTTGCTGCCCAAATCGTCAATGCCTTACAAACAATTGTCGCTCGCAACGTCAACCCTATTGACTCAGCAGTAGTGACAGTGGGTGAACTTCATGCTGGAACCAAAAACAATGTCATTGCTGATACAGCCAGGATGAGTGGTACCGTAAGGTATTTTAATCCAGCATATGAAGGCTTTTTTAAGCAGCGTCTTGAGCAAATTATTGCGGGAATTTGCCAGAGTCATGGTGCTAGTTATGACTATAATTGTTGGTCGCTTTACCCACCAGTCATCAATGATGCTACTATAGCGGACTTGGTACGCTCAGTCGCAGAAGAAGTGGTAGAAACGCCTCTGGGTGTTGTTCCTGAATGCCAAACAATGGGTGGCGAGGATATGTCTTACTTCTTGCAACAGGTACCTGGTTGTTATTTCTTCCTGGGTTCCGCGAACCCTGAGAAAGGATTGGCGTATCCCCACCATCATCCCCGATTTGATTTTGATGAAACCATCTTAGCGATGGGTGTGGAGATGTTCGTTCGCTGCGTGGAAAAATTCTGTAATTGATAAAAGTAGATGGGTATTAATAAATATTAGGTACGAGAGTTCGTGGCTTGTAGTTAATCACTCACTTAACAAGTCGCAATGAGTAACCTCTGCCAGTTACTTTTATGTATTACCCATCTACTTAATAAATGAATTCCCCAACGTTAGATACAAAAGCTTATAACCTTTACAGATAAACTGTTTTAGGCAATGCCCACCCTACTGATATGTTTCATTTATTTATGTCTATCTACTTAGAATACAAAAATAGAAGTGCGATACACCCTCGAATTAAGTAGGGTGGGCATTGCAATGTCCAACGCCAGATGCCTACGGAGGGAAAGCCGTCATTCGCACTGGCTTCCCTACACAATATGTGTATTTGAGTTAGTTGAAAAGCGCTATATCTTTTCGATCATTGATGATACGAAAGTGAGTGGTTGCACGATACCATGTCTAATTCTCTACTACCTTTTTGCGAAATATCCAGAGAGTTTGTATGACCTGAGTCAAAGAGCTTCTTTGCGGTTCTTGCACAAAGAAAAGGGGAATAATTGCTCCGAGTCGGAACACAAAAGATACAACAAAGACTGCTGGTAAACCCCCTAATGAGGGATTTTGTGCAATCAAACCACCTATAGTTGTGCCTAAAGCGCCACTAGCTCCACTAACAGCAGCAGCCATTGCAAAATAAATAGATCGTTGTTTGACTGGTGCAATTCCTAGCTGCATATTGTTGTTGCATAAATTAATTGCTGCCCAAACCCCTCCAATTAACATGTGTAAAAGCGGTAACCACAGCCAAAGACTAAAGACATTAATATCAATGCCCAGCCAAAATAGAGGTATGAGTGCAAGTAACACCCCAACCAATATCAAGATTGGACGATTACCTATTTTGTCTGATAACTTACCCCACAAAATCAGCATCACCAGATTTGCCCCTGCCTGAACACTGCCGTAGAGTGTCACCAAACTGACATCTAGATGCATAGTATCTAGCATATAGAGGATGAAATAAGGAGCACTCAAGTTACAAGCAAACATCTGGAAACCCTCATACAACAGAAACATCAAAAAATTAAAGTTATTTAAGATACTTTTTATGGCACTCGAATCAGGTGCAAATTGAGTGTCATTTTTTGTAGTTTCTGCCTGTGTAACAGTAGGATGACTAGAATTCTCAGTATCTTTGGAAATGGCATTTTTCACAAAAGAACCGAGGATAGAAGTCTGCTGGTTCTGTGGATTCACATCCACCTTGAAGTACTGACATCCAATACTTATTAATCCTGACAAAATTGCGAACAGCACAAGCACTCCGTAAGCTTGTAAAGTTCCACCAGGCCATTTTGAGACAGCAATACCAGCGATTGGTATACAAATTAAATTAGTTAGACTGGTAACGCTGTTACGTAATCCAAAATACCTACCCCGGAGCTGTCGAGGGACTAAAACTGCCATCCAACTCAACCACGATGCATTTCCTAATCCTTGTGACATATTACTAAACAAGACAATCACAAGTGTCAGAACTATCAATTGCTGAGAATTTATATATCCGAAGCTGAGGGCGGCGATACCAATAACCAGAAATAACCAGACTAGCCGAGCAGTCACATTTGTAAGCAGCGAATATCGAAAGCGACTGGTTGTGCGTTCTGATAGATAGGCTCCCAAGGGCTGAATGAGATTCACCAGCATTGGAATGGAAGACAGCATTCCAAATATCACCGGACTGGCATTTAATTCCACCAAGAAATTACTGAGCAAAATACCAGTCACAATGCTCGTGTATATTCCTGCAAAAACACTATCTACAGTAGAGGCTCTGAGGCTGATGCGAATAGCGTTCTTTTCTAAACCTGGGGGGCGGGGTGTCGAGGTAGGAACAACAGTCGGTTCTGAAATTGCAATCTCGGGTATTTTAGGAGCTAGAGGCGTAGCGGTTTCTAGCGAAATGGGTTCCATACTTGTCTTCACAGATAAGTCCACCGGGCACTGTAAACTTTGTTCGTAATTGTTCGTTATTCTATCTTGCATGTCTCAACAAAAATTTAGAGAAACAAAAAGTCAATCTTGAGCTACAGAGGCAATATGTAAAGTGGCAGAATTTTTATTTGGCTGTGATGCAAACCAACGTGTCGAAATTTTTAAGATTGTTAGTGGCGTTCGCCCTTTGGGCAGCTGTTTTTGGGAGCATCGCCCTCTTGGTGATTGGTTGTCAAAACCTACCCCTTGCGAGCGTTTCCTCAGCACCAACCGCACTCACCATCAAACTCGGTGGTTGGACGGCAAGTCCAGCAGAGCAAAAACTCTTGAAAGAACTACTACAAGACTTTGAAGCAAAGCATCCTAATATTAAAGTCAGGCATGAAGTCATCAACGACCAATATATGGATGTCATAAAAACCCGCTTAGTCGGTGATGCTGCTCCTGATGTCTTCTATTTAGAAGCTCTTGAAGCTCCTTTCTTTATGAGTCAGAATGTTCTCGAACCACTTGATGCCTATATAACTCCTGATTTTGACCTAGCTGATTTTGAGGAAACGTTACTCAAGAGCTTCAAATACGCTAAGCATATTTACGGTTTTCCCAAGGACTATTCGACACTGGCTTTATTCTACAACAAAAAAGCTTTTGCAGCCGCAGGGTTGAGCACTCCACCAACAACTTGGAATGAACTACGCACCTACTCAAAGAAGTTGACCGTAGATAATAATCGAGATGGCAGAATTGATCAATACGGTTTTGGAGAAATTCCAGAGTTAGCGCGTCAGGCTTACAAAATCAAAGCTTTTGGTGGACAACTTGTAGACCAAAATGGTTATGCAGCATTTGCCAGTGATGCCAGCTTGCTAGGATTACAATTGGCGATAGACCAGTATCAAAAAGACCGCTCCTCAGCTCAAAAATCTGATGTTGGGACAAATTCTGGCAGTGAAATGTTTGGTCAGGGTAAAGTCGCAATGGTGATTGAGGGGAACTGGGCAATTCCCTACCTCACAGAAACTTTTCCTAATTTAGAGTTTGCAACTGCAGAACTACCTACAATTAATGATAACAAAAAGACGATGGTATTCACTGTTGCCTACGTGATGAACAAGCAAACCCAACACAAAGCCGAAGCCTGGGAACTTATTTCTTATCTCACTGGTAAACAAGGTATGACAAAGTGGACGAAAACAGGCTTTGCTCTGCCATCTCGGAAATCTGTTGCTCAGAAATTGGGTTATGATCAAGACCCCCTACGAACTGCACTTGTGGCAGGAGTAAATTATGCTATACCTTGGCAAGTCGGTGAGTATCCAGCAGCGATTGTGAATAATTTTGACAACCAGTTTGTCAGCGCTTTGTTAGGACAGCAACCGCTACAACAGGCAATGCAGCAGGCGCAGGATGAGGCGAATCAATTGATAAAGGCGATAAGCCAGAGGCTTGACGCTCCGCGTATCGCTATAAAGTAAATATGAGTGAGTGGTATATAGCGGTTTGCAATTGGGTAAGGTACACAAAGAAATAATGAACCACTCATGGAACACTCATGGAACACAGATAAATCTGTATTTCATTTCTTGAGTACTACGCGTTTGGGCTTACGCTTGTGCAAAGTACTCAGTCCTAAAACACCAAACGCGACTGCGCCCACTACAACACTTGGTTCAGGGACTTTTGCTTTTGGATCAACCCGCAGGACTTGCCCAACTCCAGGGCGATCGCCTTTACTAGAAACATATACAGCACCATCAGGACCAACTGTCAAGGCAGTGGCAGATTCTAGTCCATTGCCACTCAAGAGAGTTGTACGAGTCCCATCAGGAGAGATTTGGATAAGAGATGCATCTCCAACGCCCAACCACTGAGGTGCATTGGAATATTGTATGGTGTACAAATTGCCTTGGGCATCGAATTCTAAGTCAGAGAGTTGGGTAAAGCCATCAGCGTAAACTGTAACTTCACCATTAGATCCAACTCGAAAGATACGCGCTTTACCCACAGGGAAAGGAAAACCCGTATATTCGCTGACATACAAAGCACCATCAGGACCAAAAGCGGCACCTGTAGGTACTGATTGAATTTCAACTTCCTGTGGAGTTTGACCCGGTGGCGGCGCGTCAGGAGGTGACTCTTGTCCCGGTGCAGGAGTTGGGAAGATAGGATTGGTGATTGTTTGCTTGGGAAGCACAGTAAAAGTCTTCAAATTACTGCCATCAAGTCCCACAGTTAAAATGTCATTGGCAGCTGCATCCACTACATAAGCAGTATTACCCTTAATTGTAAAGGCATAAGCGTTACTAGCTATTTCACCAGTAAAGTCCAGCGTCTCCACCCCATCGGGATTATTAGCAAGTTCATATTTTGCAAAATCGGCAATACTTGTCAAAGAAGCTGTTTGAAAGTCAACTCGATAAAGCTGTCCCCAACTGGGAGAATTTTCTGGAAAATCACGGATGGTTGGATTACCACCATACCCGATGAGAAGATAAGGATTTCCTGCTGCATCAAACTGGATGTCCTGAGGACCTTCACCTGTACTACCAATCGGTCTTAATGCTGTAGATGGTAGCCCTGTAAGTACACGCTCTTGCTTACCGTCCTTAACTCTTGTTACCGCGCCAGTTGTACCAGCACATGAAGGGGTACCATCCAAACTAGGTCCTGGAATGCATCGCCCATTTCCTCCTACACCGGACTCTGTGATGTAGAGACTACCATCAGGACCAAAGTTGAGACCTCTGACATTATCAAGACCCTCAGCAACGACACTAAACGATGCAGCTGTTGCTGGTTTTGTTCCAAAAACAGCAGCAAAACAAAACGTCAAAGCTGCAAAACTTATAGCTGATTTAGAAACTAAAGATAAACGCATACGGCAATCAGGCGTCAGAATTATAGGTCGCTTTTTAACTGACTGAAAAAAACATCTATCGTAAGGGGATGGCAATACGTACCAACCTCATACAAAGGCTTATTGTTTGAATCTGAAAATGGTATTTAAAAACTCTGTATTTTTAGTAACAGCCTATAGAATGCTGAATGCCGATTGCAATGAATAATCTTTTGATAGGCTTGACATTTCTTTCAGTTTTGTTTTAGTCAAGCCTGGTTGAACTACAACTGAATTGATACACAAGCTGTTAACCGCAGCTTACCAACTTCTGTCTACGTTTGCGCGTCAGATACGAACCTACTCCTAAAGCACCAAACGCTAGTACGCCCAATGCAGAATTTGATTCAGGAACTTTTGCTTTTGGATCAATCCTCAGAACTTGTCCCACTCCGGGGCGATCGCCAAAACTCGAAACATAAACTGCACCATCAGGACCTATAGTGAGGGCAGTAGCTGATTCCAGTCCATTACCACTAAGGAGAGTTCTACGAGTCCCATCAGGGGCTATTTGGATCAGTGAACCATCCAAATTCCCTTGAATAAATGGCTGATTGGCAAATTGTAAGGCATACAGCCAATTCCCTGACCGCCAGTGGGTGATATTGCCCAAGACGGCAAATTTGTAATAACACGTTCTTGCTTACCGTCCCTAATTCTCGTTACAGCACCACTCGAACCAGTACAAGCTTGCTGGCCTGGGAAAGTAAATGATGCACTACATAGCTGGTCTCCCCCCACACCTGCTTCTGTGACGTAGAGACTACCGTCAGGACCAAAGCTAAGACCTCTGACGTTATCAAGACCGTCAGCAACGACACTAACCGTCGTAGCAGCAGCTGGTTTTGTTTCAACAACAACAGCAAAACAAAAAGTAAGAGCTGCAAAACTCAAAGCTGATTTCTTTAGAAAAGACATAAATAATTAGAAATCAAGAATACGTTGATTCTTGATTCGATAAATTGTGCATTTGTGCAAAAGGCTATAAAATATCACTAATCAATTACAATGAAAAATCTTTTGATTAGGTTGACATTTATTTTGCTATTATTTGTATTTAGATTGATTTCAAAACATGAAATATTAAGCATTTTTATGCATATTAATTTAGCTGCTTTTTGTCAAAATATGAAAATTAGTCAACAATAAAAATTAGATATAAAACCTAATTATCTATTTTTGACAAGCTAGAAAAATTCAAAAAAACTTAATAATAAAAACAAATAAATAATTGTTCAAAATGAGACAATTTCGCATATGGTGAAAGTTCAAACTGCTCATGAAACTTCTCAGAATCGCATTCCTCTGTTGGAGTTACGATAAATAATCATGCATTACCTATCGCTACAGTAGGGATGGTGGCGGATGAGTTGGAGGTACATTTGTGTTTGAAGTCAGAAGCCGACAAAGAAACACCAGGTCGAATATAACAGAAGACTTGGCTGGATATCTGTTTATGATCCCAACCATTCTCGTGTTAGGCACATTTGTCGTGCTACCCATTCTCTGGGCTGTTTTTCTTTCCCTGCACAAAGTTCAACTTCTTGGCAATATTGAGTATCAATTTGTAGGCTTTCGCAACTTCACGCGACTCATTGAAGATGAACGCGTTTGGATTGCTTTAAGAAATACAGCCCAATACGTTGCAATTGTTGTCCCAAGCCAAACTGTCTTGGCTTTAATTCTAGCAGTGACGCTGAATTCTGGTATTCGCGCCAAAAATTGGTGGCGTATCCTCTACTTTTTGCCGACAGTCACCTCATCAGCCGTGTTGACGCTGATTTTTATGTGGATTTACAACACGAATGGGTTACTCAATGATTTTCTCGCTTTTGTAGGGCTACCTACATACAACTGGTTAGGAGATCCAGCAGTTGCGCTCAAAGGTATTATGATCATGAATATTTGGTCAACAGCACCGTTTTACATGGTGATTTATCTCGCAGCGTTGCAGGACATTCCTCGTTCACTTTATGAGGCTGCATCGCTAGATGGAGCAAATGGCTGGCAGCAGTTTATTTATATCACGATTCCTATACTCAAACCAGTGACCTTTTTTGTAGTCACAATAGGAGTGATTGGCACGTTTCAGTTGTTTGACCAATCCTACATTTTTTCTAACGGCACTGGTGGACCGAATAATGCTACTTTGACTGTAGTTCTATTGATATATCAGGCTGTCTTTCGTAACTTGCAGATGGGGTATGCAGCGGCGATCGCCTTTTTACTCGCAGTAGTCATTATTGTTGTTACTTTCATTCAACGGCGGTTTTTGGGAGGCGAAAAAGTTTAAGATAAACTTCCTGACCGAAAGCCATTTATTTCAAAGAATTTACACTTCATCATGGAGGCAAAAATGCTATTAAAACTGAAGCAATTAGAAGTCCCACCAGGACAGCGAGTGCTGCTAAAAAATGTTAGCTGGCAAGAATTTGAAACGATTTTAGAAGAATTAGGTGAACATCGTGCCGCCAGGATAGCTTATGAAAATGGAATGCTCGAAATTATGACACCACTACCTGAACATGAAGTGACTAAAGTCTTTCTTAGTAACTTTGTAGAAATTATCCTTGAGGAACTAGACATTGAATTTCTGCCTTTAGGTTCAACAACTTTTAAAAATAAATTAATGGACAAAGGCATTGAACCTGACAACTGTTTTTATATCCAAAATGAACCAGTCGTTCGAGGCAAAGACAGATTAGACTTAACAGTAGATCCTCCTCCAGATTTAGCGTTAGAAATTGATGTGACTTCCCGCACTCATTCTAGTATCTATGAAGCATTAGCAGTACCCGAGTTGTGGCGCTTTGAAAAAGGGAAATTACAAATCAATGTTCTGCAAAACGGTAAATATATTGAGTCTACGTCTAGCCCAATCTTCCCTAATTTTCCTCTCCAGCAAGTCATTCCTGAGTATCTTCAACAGTGCAAAACTGTGGGTAGAAACAAGACTATGAGAGCTTTTCGAGCTTGGGTGCAAGAACTCATTAGCTAAAATATTTAGACTCTGTGAATGTAGTTTAGAATACTGGTTCTTTTTTTGAAGTTACAGAAGCTGATTGGATTCTCAAGTTGAAGAGACTATTGAAGCTGGGTGATGGTGAGGAGAAACCAAACCCTTGACAAACATATTACCAAAATGAAAATACGTAGATTTTTGACTTGGAAGACACTCCTATACATTTTACTAACACTGTATGCAATTATCACCCTCATTCCCTTTTTATGGGCATTATCAGCATCATTTAAGCCGCTATCTGAAATTGTCAGCAGTGAACCTAATTTTGTACCTAAAAACTTTACTCTCGATAACTACAAACAAATTTTTTTCCAAGAACCGCTGTTTCTCCGGTGGCTTTTCAATAGTGTGGTTATAGCTATCAGTGTGACTGTGTTAAACTTGTTGTTCAACTCAATGGCAGGTTACGCTTTAGCAAGACTGGACTTTAGGGGTAAAGGCTTCTGGTTCTTCCTGATTTTGGCAGTCTTAGCAGTCCCTGCACAGATAACTCTCATTCCCACATTTTTAATTTTAAAAGCCTTAGGTTGGCTGAATTCCTATCAAGGAATGATTGTTCCTAGCATGGTCAATGCTACGTTCATTTTTATGATGCGGCAGTTTTTCGTGAATTTTCCTAGGGAATTAGAAGAAGCGGCTCAATTGGATGGATTGAATACTTGGGGTATTTTTCGACATATTGTTTTACCTTTAGCAAAACCAGCATTAGCAGCACAAGCAGTTTTTGTGTTTATGGGGAGTTGGAATAATTTCTTGCTACCTATAGTTATTTTATTTGATCCAGAAATGTTTACTCTTCCTTTGGGATTGAATAGTTTTAAGGGTCAATTCATTAGTTATTGGAACTATATTATGGCGGCTTCTATGGTTTTTACTTTACCGGCTTTAGCGATTTACGCATTTTTTAACAGGTATTTTATTGAAGGTGTGACGTTTACGGGGGGAAAGGGTTAATATCAGCCATTTAAAATTTCAGATGGACAATTTACGAACAATTCAATAAACCTAGGGGAAATGTGATGGCGCAGATTGTGATTGTGGGTGCAGGTCCGACTGGTGCTACGCTTGCTTTACAGCTTGTAAAACGCGGTATTGCAGTAACATTAATTGAAGCAGCGAAGGATTTTCATCGAGTGTTTCGCGGTGAAGGGTTAATGCCGAGTGGGTTGGATGCACTTGAGCAAATGGGATTATCGACGATACTGGAAGATATTCCTCATCGACAACTCGACGCATGGGAGTTCATTCTAGGCGAAAAGCAGTTGTTTCGAGTTGAGGAGCCAATGGGGGCGGATCGACCTTGTACACTGGTGTCGCAACCGCCGTTGCTTGAAGCTATGATTACGGAAGCCAAAGCTTATGATGGATTTGAATTTATACAGGGTGTTTCTGTAAAGGATTTACTGTGGATCAATAATCGCGTTGCAGGTGTGAAACTTGGCAATGGACGTGAAATTTCTGCTGAACTTGTGATTGGGACAGATGGTCGAAACTCGGTTATACGACAACGGGCTGGGTTGCAATTGGTGCGTCAGCCAAAGGATGTGGATATTCTCTGGTTCAAACTTGCTGCCAGTTCCAGGTTTACAGCAGATAATGTTTTTTATTTTATCCTTAATGGCGAGCGCGTATTCACCATCTTTCATGGAGCAGAGGAAGGAAAACTGCATCTGGCTTGGGTGATATCCGCAGACGAGAGAACCGATAGGAAACAACCAGACTGGGCAGAAATTTTTGCATCGCTATCACCCTCATGGATGGCAGAGCATTTCCGTAGCTATGCAGATACCATTGAAACCCCTATTAAGCTATCAGTTGTGGTTGGTCGTTGTCCATCCTGGTACGCGCCAGGAGTGTTGCTTCTGGGTGATGCTGCACACCCAATGTCTCCCATCCGCGCTCAAGGAATCAATGTCGCATTGCGTGATGTCATTGTCGCTGCTAATCACCTTGTACCGGTATTTCACGCACGCGCCGGACACCAGGAGATTGACGCAGCACTATCGCGCATTCAAGCCGAACGTGAGCCAGAAATTATCCGCGCCCAACAACTCCAGATAAAGGAAGCAGCACAAGGCGAACTACTACGAAAAAATGCACTGATGCGTTGGCTATTGATTCAACTTGCTCCTTTACTTCGTAGAACAATTCGCCACTCTTGGCTGAAGCGACAGTACAAAATGCGTCAGGGTATAACGCAAGTGCACTTGAATGTCTGAAACTTGATGAATTGGTTAAAACTTTAGTGCGATTGTCTTTCACTCCTGTTCATCTAAATGTTCCGCAACAGCTTGATAAAGATGCAAAACATGACTGTCATGTAGGCGGTAGAAGACATTACGACCTTGCTTGCGGTAACTAACCAAACGCATCGCCCGTAAGTTTCTCAGTTGATGGGAAACAGCAGATTCACTCATATTTAATACTGCAGCCAAATCACTCACACAAAGTTCTTGTTGAGCTAACAGTGAGAGAATACGCAAACGATTAGCATCGCCTAAAAAGCCAAAAAATTCTGCCATGCGCTGGGCTTTCTCAGTGTTGAGAACCTGATGTGACAGAGGTTGGACGTTATCACTCTCTACTGGACTGGATATTTGATTGTACTCACTAGTTTCTTTTTGGGAGAGAGAATGAGTGACATTGTAAGCAAAAGTGTCTCTGGTTGACATAATATTAATGTAGAAAATTTCTAGT
>NZ_QMEB01000013.1:39368-45009 GCF_012912135.1 Brasilonema bromeliae SPC951
ATTTCTAGTTATTTCTTAAGAAAAAAGAAATCTGACATTCTCAAAATACTTTCATTGATTTGTATAAACAACATATGCTTTTCTGGAACAATTGCCAAATAGCTGAGTTTGCTGTCACCAATGTTAATGATCTGGTGAGCTTGCTACAGTTTCCCTTCATGCAACGTGCGATCGCAGGTGCTGTTTTGATGGGAATACTTGGCGGCTTACTAGGCAGTTTTGTCACCTTGCGTCAGTTGTCTTTTTTCAGTCATGCTGTTGGTCATGCTGCTTTGGTAGGTGTAGCACTCGGTGTCATACTACAGTTAAATCCCACCTGGATGCTGCTACCATTCACACTTATTTTTGGGTTGGTTGTCCTCTACTTTATGGATAAAACCGATTTAGCGAGTGACAGCGTTTTGAGTATTGTTCTGTCAGGCGCGTTGGCAGTAGGCGTGATTCTCACTAGCTTAATTCAAGGATATCGCGGTAACCTCATGAGCGTGCTATTTGGCGATATTCTCGCTATTGACTCGACAGATTTGATTTTGAGTTTGCTTGTGCTTGTTGGAGCCAGCGTATTCTTATTATCAACCCTTAGGCAGCAAATTTTGTTAACGCTTAACCCTGCTGTAGCAAAGGTGCAAGGTATTCCAGTTCAGTGGTATCGCTATGGGTTTGTTGTATTGCTGTCATTAGCTGTGGCTGTGGCAATTAAAGCTGTTGGCGTTTTACTAGTCAACGCTTTTTTGGTTATTCCCGCCTCTTGTGCAAAGCTGATGAGTCACCACTTCAATCGTTTCCTGTTGCTGTCTGTGATTGTGGGTTGCATAAGCAGTATTGCTGGCATCATTGTATCAGGTCTTTTCAACTTTGCTTCCGGTCCTAGTATCGTTCTTGTTCAGTTTGTGGTATTCTTGACTGTCTTTGGCTGCGTCAAGTTGAGAACAAAAGCCGCGTAAATTTTTTTTCTGCTAGGACTTGCACAATTACTGTGACTTTGCTATATTAAGTAATCGTGGGAATCAAAAATTCCACGCCGGGATAGCTCAGTTGGTAGAGCAGAGGACTGAAAATCCTCGTGTCACCAGTTCAAGTCTGGTTCCTGGCATATCTTGATGAGATCCGAATTGACGCGAGCCTCCAATCGAGCCATTGGTTGTGAGATATTAGCCTCACTCATAAAATAATTCACCAAATCTATATTTTCATTATGTACGGCAAAATGCCGTATATAAACTCGTTCTAAATTCCAAAAGCATCGCGAACCGAAGAGTGGTTGCAAAGTCAGTAATTATTGGGGATATGGGGTAAGATGTTTGCGTCAAGGGTGAAAATACTGAAAAAAAGTATTGAATGAGGACGACGCATTAATCGACACAAAACGCGCAAAGAGCTCCCCCAACGGGAGAGCCAGTGCAAGAGTGAGGACATGGTTGGCTCATTGATTGAGGACGCACTCATCTATACAAAACGCGTCACAGCCAAGAAGTACTGTAGCAATTTAGCTTGCAGCGGCTGGAACTGTAACGTGTCGTTGCAGCACACCAGAATTTTTGAGTTCTTGCAGGGTGACATTGTCAGTGCAAAATAAAACTGTTTCCAGTTCAGCAATCAGAACTTCAACCAACTCATCAACGGCTGTTTCTGAGTTTACAGCCGCTTCTAGAAAAGGTCTGGCTAAACCTGCGAGGTCGGCTCCGAGGGCGATCGCCTTAGCCACATCCAATCCATTACGCAGTCCTCCAGAAGCAATCAAGGGAATTGTTGGCGCGACTGCACGGATTTCGGTTATGCACTCAGCTGTTGGAAGTCCCCAGTCGGCAAAAGTTTGTCCCAGACGGCGCTGTTTGTTATCTTTTGCCCGTTCGCTTTCCACTTTTGCCCATGAGGTTCCACCCGCACCAGCTACGTCAATTGCTGTCACTCCCACATCAATTAACTTTTGTGCCATTGCTGCTGAGATTCCATTTCCCACTTCCTTGACAACCACAGGAACGGGAAGTTTTTCGCAAAGTTCGGCAATTTTAGGAAGCAACCCCCGGAAATTTGTGTCTCCATGCGATTGCACGCACTCTTGCAAGGGGTTAAGATGCAGAATCAGCGCATCCGCTGCCAACATATCCACAAGTTGCAAGCACTCGACAAGACCACATCCATAATTTAACTGGACAGCTCCCAAGTTTGCAAACAGCAGAATGTCAGGAGCAAGGTGGCGTACTGCAAAGGTCGAGGCTAGGTGGGGCATTTCTAGAGCAATTCGTTGCGAACCAATTCCCATTGCTAATCGGTAATGTTGAGCAACAGTTGCAAGCCGAGTGTTGACTAGTCGTGCTAGTTCAGTTCCCCCTGTCATTGAAGAAATCAGAAGTGGAGCACCGAGATTCTTACCCAAGAAGGTTGTTTGAATATTGATATCACTGCGGTCTAATTCCGGAAGACAGCAATGAGTAAAGCGATAGTATTCAAACCCACTCGTTACGTCCCGGAACTGTACATCTTCCTCTAAGCAGACACGAAGGTGATCGGCTTTGCGGTTCTCAATTTCTGTTGCAGCATCGACTGGGGGTATAGTATTGGTCATAATTTTTCTCTCAACAGTTGATTCACCTTTTCCCTGCAATAAAGTAGTGACAAAATCATTCCACTTTTGTTGGGACGTCTTAGCAAGAATCCTACTCATGACAGCAAGGAAAGATTGCTGCGCCTAAGTTTAACAAAAAGCTCACACAGTTCCTTTTGTTTTACTCAGTGTATGTGCGACCAGAGAAGAAACAGCACACGGAAATTTTAATGACTGCCAAAATGGTATAATGAAAGTGCCTATACAAGACGTAAAAACCAAATCCAGGATCTGAAGAAAGTAGACACCCTTCTCATGAATGGACATGGTTAAGGAAATATAACTCCGCGCTTGTCGTAAGATAGGGCTATGCAGAAAGGATGTCTGACAAGTGCTATGGACGCAATTTATATTCCGCAGCTTACAAAAGCGCCGCAAGCAACAGAGGAAATTCAAGTCAAAGAGTTTCTACCTGGTTTAGAAACTCTGACACCAGTTCGAGGTCGCATTCGCGTCCAGCATCATGGTAATTACTTAGAAGTATTTTCTCAAGCAGAAACAATCATCACTTGTACCTGCAGTCGATGCTTGCAAAACTACAATCATCGTTTAACCATTGATACAAAGGAAATCATCTGGTTAGATGAAGCAGCGAACGAAGATGATCTGCCACTAGAACGCGAAATCGCTTTTGATGATTTAGTAGAAACTTTATCACCCCAAGGATATTTTGACCCCGCTGCATGGCTGTATGAGCAAATATGCTTGGAATTGCCTCAACGACAGTTGTGTGATGCCAATTGTTTGGGTATTCAACCAAGCGCCCCGAGCAAATCTGATAAGCGTGTTGACAGGCGTTGGGCTTCTTTGGAAGGTTTGAAAAAGCAATTTCCGGGAGCGTAGTTTGATAAATTTGTAGTAGGCGCTTTAGCCTGAAAGCGTCTACTGCGAATTAGGAAAATTTCATCGCTCATTTTCCCAAACTATTAAGTTTCATGTAAGTGTAATAATTTTTTTCACTAATTTCTTTTCAAGTTTCGCACTACGAACTAGTCTAAACTCCAGAATCCAGTTATTGCAGGAATTGTTCAATGGAACCACTTTGAGAATTTTCGCTCAGAAAAATTTAGGATGTAATATGATAGATGGCAGCACAGTCACGCTTGCCAGACGATGCTCTGCTGCCTCAACCCCGATTGCCCGCAACCTCAAAATCCTGAAGGGATAATCCATTGCCAGAGTTGTGGCGCGCTACTGATACCTCTTTTAAGAGGTCACTATCGTATTATCAAGGTGCTTTCAGATGAAGGTGGGTTTGGTAGAACCTACTTGGCAGAGGACGTAGATAAGCTCAATGAACGCTGTGTCGTCAAGCAACTGGCACCGAAAGTCCAGGGGACGTGGGCTTTGAAGAAGGCGATTGAGTCATTCCAACAAGAGGCGCAGCGATTGCAAGAACTAGGAAAAAATTCGCAGATTCCGACCTTGCTGGCTTACTTTGAAGAAGATAACTATCTGTATTTAGTACAAGAGTTTATTGATGGGCAAACTTTGCTCAAAGAGTTGCGACAACGGCAAACATATCACGAAGCAGAAATTCGGCAAGTTTTGCTTGATTTGCTGCCCGTTCTCAAGTTTATTCACGAGCGCGGGGTAATTCACCGGGATATTAAACCACAAAATATTATGCGCCGTCAAACTGATGGCAAGTTAGTACTGATTGATTTTGGTGCCTCGAAACAACTAAGCGCAACAGTACGGACTAAACCAGGGACGAGTATTGGTACACGTGGTTATAGTCCTCTCGAACAATTACAGGATGGTGAAGCTCATCCAGCAAGCGATTTGTTTAGCTTGGGAGCTACGTGCTTTCACTTAATGTCTGGTGTTTCACCAGGTGCTCTTTGGGCAGAAAATGGCTATGGCTGGGTTGCTTCTTGGCAGCAATATTTGAAAAGTTCGATCAGTGCAGATTTAGCGAAAATTGTCGATAAGCTGCTGAAAAAGGACATTCATGAGCGTTATCAGTTAGCGGATGAAGTTCTCAAAGATTTGGAACCTCAGCCACCATCTCCGCAGCCACCTAGACTGAAAAGCAGACTTTTAGCAGGTGCTGGCATTGTGTTCTTGGGATTAGGAGGATTTTTGTACATAAACAATTTCCAGATCCTAAACCTGATAGCGGAAAACAATTTCTTGATGAAAACCCTCAATGGGCATTCCAATTTGGTGACTTCTGTCGCTGTGAGTTCGATCCCCCCTGACTCCCCGCTTTATAAGGGGGGACTGGGGGGAATTGTTGCTAGTGGTAGTTTTGACACAACACTCAAGCTGTGGAATTTGTCAACTAGAAAGGAAATTTTCACACTTGAGGGGAATGCTGGTTCAGTTTATTCCGTCGCCATCAGTCCGGATGGTCGTACTGTAGCCAGTGCCAATGGTGACAAAACAATTAAACTATGGAATGTATTCACTGGACGAGAAATTTATACCCTCTATGGACATTCGAGTTCGGTTGAATCTGTTGCTATTAGTCCAGATAGCAAAACGCTTGCAAGTGGCAGTTTTGATGGCAGCATCAAACTATGGGATCTGCCATCGGGAAGGGAAATTGCTACCCTAAAGGAACATTCTGGTGCAGTGAAATCTGTTGCCTTTGGTCCGGATGGACAAATTCTTGCTAGTGGCAGTGAAGACAATACTATCAAACTATGGAATTTAAAAAATAAACAGGTCATCAAAACTTTCAAGGGACATTCCCAACCGATTAGATCTGTGGCTATTAGTCCTATCCACTCTGACTCCCGGAGTTTGGGAGGACGACTCGGAGGGATTCTTGCCAGTAGCAGTGCTGACGACACTATCAAACTGTGGGATTTAGCAACCGGACAGGAAATCTACACCTTTAAGGGACATTCTTACTCAGTTAATTCTGTTGCTTTTACCTCAGATGGCAAAACCCTTGCAACTGGTAGTAGTGATCACACCATCAAATTGTGGGATGTGGCAACGAAAACGGAAATTCGTACCCTCAGGGGACATTCTAAAGAAGTTACTTCCGTTGCCTTTAGTCCCGATGGTAACACCCTTGTTAGT
>NZ_QMEB01000014.1:0-31227 GCF_012912135.1 Brasilonema bromeliae SPC951
GCAGGGGAGCAGGGGAGCAGGGAACTCTTAACTCTTAACAGAACCTCGTAAAATCTCACTTTTGCAAGAGGTCTATTGTTTGTGAGTCCCTATTCCAAGAGTCCTAATTCCCATTTTTCGGCTTCAGTGCGAGCAACATCTCAACTTGAGTAGTTGTTTTGTCGGGGCTAGTAGCAGTCAAACCCAAACCGCGAATGGAACTTATGATAGCACTTGTCTCGGGAGTCATCGGCTGCTGTTGTGCAGTGGCAAGACGATTTAACAGAGGTACGGTTTTGTCCATATCTAAGTAAAAATATCCACCGTTAGGCTTTTGGAGAGTGCTAGTAACGGCTTTGAAGTTGTTGCTACCTTGTAAAGACTCACCTTTACGATCTGCAAGCGTTTCAGCTATCGGACCACCAATGGTGACAAATACGGAGTTATTATCTAGCCAGCCGTGTGCTAATAAAGCTCCTTGTTGAGGAATTTGCCATTCTGTGACTTCTTTACCAGCGATATTTCTTTTTGCGACATTGACTGATTGTGCTTTGACAAAGTCATCGAGTTTGTTGAGGGTGGCGGAAGCCATTTTGCGATCGCTCGTGTGGAAAACCAACGCTCCCCCAAAACCAATCTGCGCCAACACACCTTGATTTGATGGAATAGCAGCAAAACCGAATTCTCCATCCATCCACCCGAAAATTTCTTTATCTAGGTCAATATTGACTAATTTCAGTTGTGCGCGAGCTTGTTCAAGCGTAAGCTTCAACTCAGGAGTATCTTTTGATTGTTCCACAAGCGCTGACCACCAGTTACTAATTCCCTTTCCGCTGAGTATGGCAATTGTATCAGCAGGAAATTGAGATACCACATCAGCAGAAGTGTTTGGATACTGGTATTTGACCAATTCTGGGTCTAACTTGGCAATGGCTTTCATTCTCACACCCACATTATCAATTCCTACACCCGCCACCATAGATTTCATCTGCTTTAATTGCTTCATGGTTTCTGGAGGAATCGGCGTTGCGTTGGGATTTGCGGTTATTAATTGCTGTACCATGTTGCGATAGTCAGGTACATAAATTTGTGCCAAGGTGTTGTCTACATTGACACCGCTTGTTAACATATTTTGTGCACCTTCTTTACTTGCAAAAGAAGGTTCACCTTTGTAGGTATCAATTGCATGCTCTACAGATTGCTTTTCCGGAGCAATAACAATGTAAGTCGTGTTTAAAACCGCTGTATAACTGTGTTCATTTTTACCAGTCGTTTCGATAATTTTTTCGCCTTTGTAGTCACTTTCCTCTACCTTGACATCTTTTTGTGCCTTCAATTTATTAGCAAAATTCAAGGCACCCAATTTATCCTTGATTCCCACTACAATCAAGATTTTAGATTCCTGTGTCGCTTGCGGAGTATTCTGTGCAACAGGTTTTGCTGGACTTGAGGGTAGCATGGCAACCATGACACCACCTACCCAAGGTTTTAAATCTTGTTCATAAGAAATGTTACTATCAGTTGACAGTTTTTTATTTAAGTTTTCCAAACCTTTTGCGACTATCTGTTGCGCTTGGGGAGTGCCAAATTGCTCCAATTTTGCCCAAACTTTTGGGTCAGTGGAAATGTAAGTTGCCAATATTGCCTCATCTGGCACGACTTTAGCAGCACCCAAAACACTAGAGATATCTCCAGAGGGACCACCTTTAAAATACATATATGCTGCTATTCCTCCTGCTACAACTAGGGCAGTACTAACAGCAGGAATTAAAAATTTTGATCGACTTTCGGGCATTGTAAAGATTCCCTTTTCTTCAACAAATTATCTTAGATCTCAGTAAAAACGCCATTGTGGATTTTGCGGATTCACAATCTATCTACACTCATTTATCGGGATTTAGTGTAAGAATTGTCAACCAAAGAAATAATGGGTATAATAGCGCTCTAAGTAGAAGTTCAAAAGCGTCAAGAACAAATCCACAAATGATATTGTTCTTTATCTGAAAAATATATTCCTTTTGGTGGTAACAAGCTATTCTAAGCTATATAAAACCATCAGGATATTATTACAGAATTTCAATTTTTTGGGCGCAAAACACTGTATGCTCAATGACAACAGTGTACAAAATGTTCAGGGTGTATCCTAAGTTGATATGGGATAACACGCGAAAAAGCTGTTTTTTCCTTACAACATCCATAAGGAATTTTCAGGGTTACCAAGGTTCAGTAAACATCAATGTCGCAGTACTTTTTTGATACAGAAAAAAAACGGTATAAATCTTTTGAATTACCTGGGGCAAAACCGCACTACAATCCTGATCATCCTGGACAAGTAGAGCATATTTTTTTAGACCTCAGTCTGGATATCGTTAACAAAAAATACCAAGGTCGTTGTAGTATAACACTCAAACCAATCCGCAACGGTATTGATCGTTTAAATTTAGATGCTGTCAACTTAGGTATCGAATCAGTACAAGTGGATGGAAAAGCGCAAAACTTTGACTACGATGGACAACAGTTATCTATCCAACTCGAACCACCTACACAGGTTGACAAGCGCCTTGTCATTGCTATTGATTACTCAGCAGACAAACCACAACGCGGTTTGTACTTTATCCAAAGCGACAAACACTATCCTCATAAACCCTCCCAAGTTTGGACTCAAGGAGAAGACGAAGACTCTCGCTTTTGGTTCCCTTGCTTTGACTACCCTGGACAACTTTCTACCTCTGAAATTCGTATCCGCGTCCCCAAACACCTGATAGCAATTTCCAACGGCGAACTCATTGCTGCTGAAGAACAAGGTGAGGACAAAATCTACCACTGGTCACAGCAGCAAGTTCATCCGACCTACTTAATGACTCTAGCAGTAGGTGACTTTGCTGAAATTCGTGATCAGTGGAACGGTATACCTGTCACATACTACGTCGAAAAAGGTCGCGAAGAAGATGCTAAACGTAGTATGGGCAAAACTCCCCAGATGATAGAGTTTTTGAGCGAAAAATATGGCTATCCATACCCTTACCCCAAATACGCTCAAGTTTGTGTTGATGACTTCATCTTTGGGGGAATGGAAAATACATCTGCAACACTGTTAACTGATAAATGTTTGCTAGATGAAAAAGCTGCATTAGATAACCGCAACACAGAAAGCTTGGTTGTCCATGAACTGGCGCACCAATGGTTTGGTGATTTGCTGGTGATTAAGCACTGGTCTCATGCTTGGATCAAGGAGGGGATGGCTTCTTACTCCGAGGTTATGTGGACAGAGCATGAGTACGGTACTACTGAAGCCATATACTATCGTTTACTGGAAGCTCGTAGTTATTTGGCTGAAGATAGTACTCGCTATCGCCGTCCAATGGTCACCCATGTTTACCGGGAAGCTATTGAACTTTATGACCGCCACATCTACGAGAAAGGGTCATGTGTTTATCACATGATTCGGACCCAATTGGGAGAAGAATTGTTTTGGAAAGCAATTCAAACATTTGTACGGGATAATGCTCACAGAACCGTGGAAACAGTCGATTTACTACGGGCGATTGAAAAAGCAACTGGGCGCAATCTCTTGTTTCTTTTTGACCAGTATGTCTATCGAGGTGGTCATCCTGATTTTAAAGTCGCTTACTCCTGGGATTCTGATAGCAAGCTGGCGAAGATAACCGTGACTCAAACTCAAGCAAGTGTCGGAAATAATAGCGATTTATTTGACTTAAAAATCCCTATCGGTTTTGGGTACGTCCAACAAGGAGACTTCGAGACTTCCTCCTCCACTCCTTCACAGACTAGCTATTGTGACCTTAAGACTTTCACAGTACGAGTGAATGAACAAGAACAAAGCTTTTACTTCCCTCTTGACCAAAAACCTCAATTTATCAGCTTTGATGTGGGGAATCATTTCTTAAAAACGGTGTCTCTGGAATACCCAGTACCAGAGTTGAAAGCACAGTTGGAATTTGATCCCAACCCTATCTCCCGCATCCTAGCAGCTGAAGCTTTGGCGAAAGGCGGCGGTAATGAAGCCCTAAAAGCGCTGTCTGCTGCACTCAAAAATGACCCCTTCTGGGGTGTACGCGTTGAAGTGGCTAAACAACTTGCAGAAATCAAGCTGGATCAAGTCTTTGATGAGTTAGTTGTTGGTTTAAAGGATAAGAGTCCATATGTCCGGCGTGCTGTGGTGGAAGCACTTGGAAAAATCAAAACTCACGAAAGCTACAAGGTGTTGAAAGAACTCTTGGAGGTGGGCGATCCTAGCTACTATGTAGAAGCTACAGCAACTCGTGCTGTAGGAGCAATAGCGGCTGCGACAACAGAAGAAAAACCTAAGGAAGAAAAGGTCATCAAGCTGCTAAAATCCGTTTTGGAAGAAAGGGCGGGTTGGAATGAGGTCGTACGCAATGGTGCGATCGCAGGTCTAGCCGAACTCAAAACCTCAGAAGCCGCTTTAAATCTCCTCATGGAATACACCCACCTTGGTGTACCACAACCCTTGCGTTTAGCCGCAATTCGTGCTCTTGGGAAGATTTCTGTTGGTCAAAATAGTGCCAATGTGCAACGGATTTTAGAGCGATTGACGGAAATTTCCAAGGAAACATTCTTTTTAACTGAAATAGCAGTAGTCACAGCCCTTGGACAAATGGAAATCGCCAAAGCAATTGGAATTTTGCAAGCCAAGGCTTACCAAACACCAGATGGGCGCGTACGTCGCTACGCTGAGGAAGAGATTTCCAAGGTGCAAACCAACATTGGTTCTGAAAATGCGCTGCGTCAGTTACGTTCTGAAGTTGACCAACTTAGACAACAAAACCAAGAACTCAGAAGCCGCTTAGAAAACTTGGAAGCAAGATCTAAGTCGTAACAGATACAACAGCGCTTCCCATTTGCGTATTCCATGCGGTAGCGAATATTGCTGTGCTCTTGACCACTAGATCTGCGATTTAGTGGTCAAGACTTTGATTGGGGGTTTGAATTCCCCACTCATTGTCTGACCTTCAGCATAGATGCTTTGAATACTTCTGCTTTCTTCAAGCATCTTTTCAGATTTGGGCGTAGACAGAGGTCAAAACATCCTTTTTTTTTACAATTGGCTTTATTAAGTTGTTGTAAAGTTTATTTTTTTTATTTATAAGTGTATCAGATGCACATAATATCATAATGTTGTTCTCATTAATGTAAAATTTATCAAAAAAATATAAATATTCTGTAAAGAAAAGATTGATGAAGTAAAAATTGGCTTCAGAAATATTACTATTTGATAAATGTAATCAGACCTAAGTGTAAAAATTACAGAGAAATTATGTGCCTTTTTTGAAGGTAAAAAACCTTTTATGTGTTTGTACGACAGTGGTTATAAATCTTACAATATGCCAATATGATACTGATACAGTTCCCAGTTGATTATGATGATTATGACTATCGGAGGAATGCAAAAACGCTCAAATTTCTATAATGTGTAGGAGGATATATTTAAAGTTTTTGAGTGCTTTTTGACAATTAAAAAACATTTGATCTTTTGTACAAAAGTTGTGCAGGGTAGTCCCCATGCGTAAACCTGTGATCACGATATTTTACCAGTTCAATCCTTGGAACGCCACAATAGGAGGTATACAAACACTCATAAATACATTCATCAAATACGCTCCAAGCGAGTTTGATGTAAAACTCGTAGGAACTAATACTGATCCAAAAAAGCCTGTTGGTAAATGGCAACAAGCAGAATTCGCAGGTAGAGAAATTGCTTTTTTGCCCTTATTTACACTGGAAGATGATAACGTCCGAAGCTTAATTCCAACAACCCTAAAATATACAGCAGCTCTTTTAGGGCATCGTTTTGCTTCCGACTTTATGCATTTTCACAGGATAGAGCCAACAATAGCAGCTCTTAATTGGCAGGGGGAGAAAACTCTGTTTATCCACAATGATATACAGACGCAAATGCAAGCGCGTGGTGATAAAAAAGCAATTCTTTGGCGAAGATTTCCCGCTGCATATTTTGCATTAGAAGGTTTGTTAGTTCGCCAGTTTAACCAAATTCTCTCGTGTAATACTGATGCAGCGCAACTATATAAGCAGCGTTATCCTAACTTGCAAGACCGAATTGCGTACATCAAAAATTCTTTTGACAATGGAATTTTTTACCCATTAAGAGAAGATGAACGAGAAATCAAAAGACGAGAACTGGCGTCTCGGCTAGGTGTGGATGAACAGACTCGTTTTATTTTATTTGCTGGGAGGCTTCATCCTCAAAAAGACCCGATTCTGCTAGTACGTGCGTTTGCTACTTTAAACGAGCCTCATATTCACCTACTCATAGCAGGGGATGGCGAGTTAGGAGTAGAAATCCGTGCGGAAATTGCAAGACTAGGACTTGTAGATAAGATTACAATGCTGGGAGCAGTGACTCAAAGTCAACTTGCACAGCTTCATCGTGTCTGCAATGTTTTTGTCCTCAGCAGTGCATACGAAGGTCTACCTTTGGTGGTTTTAGAAGCGCTTGGGAGTGGGACTCCAGTCGTCACGACTCAATGTGGTGAAACCCCAAAATTACTGACTGCTGACAGTGGGGTTGTTTGTTCTGAACGAACGCCTGCGTGCATTGCAGATGCTTTACGGAAGGTGCTTCTACATCCAGGAGATTATCCGACAGAATCTTGCGTGCGGACTGCAAAGCCTTATGCAGCTAGTACGGTTGTTCAGCAAGTTTACAGCGAAATGTTAAATCGCTGGGAACAGCGCAATAGCATTGCTCTTCAGGTCTGAACACAATTCGCTGTCAAAACAAAAACTAAGAAATAAAAAAGACGAAAAATTATAGTTATCAGGGAGAGGCAATGCTTTTTTAGAGTTCAAAAATTTGAAACAAAGAAACAGATCTTTTTTGTGTTCCCACGTCCTGTGTTCTTGTTTCCATCTCTGTTACGAAATGTAACTTGATTTCGATTTGTACATGCTTTTCCATCGCAAAACTAGCACGGCTTAACTAGTATGAAAATTGCTGTCATTGGTGCAAAAGGTCTACCTCCCAAACAGGGCGGCATTGAGCATTACTGCGCAGAAGTGTATCCTCGTATGGTAAAACAAGGACACTCTGTTGATTTATTTGCCCGCTCCTCTTATACGGACAGTTCCTGGCAAGAACCTTATGACTATCAGGGCGTCCAAGTTATCTCTTTACCTGGTTTTGGTTTAAGAGGAGTGGATGCTCTGGTGACGTCGGCATTAGGAGCGATCGCAGCCTCCACCACAAAATACGATATCATTCATTTCCACGCTCTGGGTCCATCTCTATTCACTTGTTTACCAAAACTTATCAATAGTGCAAAGATTGTTGTAAGCTGTCAAGGTTTAGATTGGCAACGTGCTAAATGGGGCAGCTTTTCAACTCGCGTTATTCAAATGGGAGAGAAGGCTGCAGTTCGTTTCGCTGACGGATTGATTGTCGTATCTAATGTGCTGCAAACCTACTTTTCGCAAACTTATGGTAGGAACACAGTCTACATTCCCAATGCCCCAGCCAGATATGGTGAGTCAGACCCCAATTTTGGTTACGGTACTCAATTAGGTCTTGAGCAAAAGCGCTATATTGTCTTTTTGGGTAGACTGGTACCAGAAAAATGTCCTGACTTGCTGGTTGACGCTTTTACTGCTTTGAATCCTCCTGGATGGAAACTGGTTCTAGCTGGCGGTGTGAGTGATACGAAATCATTCACCTCACAACTGTTACAAAAGGTTGCAAATCATCCAAATATTGTCTTTGCAGGCGAACTGAGGGGACAACGTCTTTGGGAAATTGTCCGGGGAGCAGGGTTATTTGTTCTTCCCTCTAATTTAGAAGGACTACCTCTAGCTATGTTAGAAGCGATGGAGGAAGAGATACCAGTCGTAGCAAGCGACATCCCACCTCACAAGCAATTAATTAGTGGAGGTCGCGGAAAATTATTTGAAGCTGGAAACCTCACCTCTTTGATTCGCACCTTAGACTGGGCAATACATCACCCACAAGAACTAAGAGCGATGGCTGTGCATGCAAAAAAACATGTACAACTGAATTATAGCTGGGATCACATCACCTCGGAAACCCTAAAACTCTACACAACACTTCAAACCTCCTGTGAACCAGTACATATTTACAAACAAAACCAAACTGGACTTGCAGAGGTTTTGGGGAAAAAATAAGCAGTCAAGGTAGTCGTTTGTCATTTGTCATCCCGCAGTGCCAAGTAAGTTTCCAACTGGACAGCGACTGCTTAGGGCAGTCCAGGAGGAAACTCTTGTGAAGGCGACTGGCGCTTTTCGCAAAGTGTACTGCATCCGCAGAACTTACAGTGCAACCGTGCCGTAGGCATAGGGCAAACTCAACCAAGTTATTTGTTCAAATTTTCATGAGTCATGAATCATGACTCATGAAACAAGAGGGAAATATGTAATGGAAAAAGGAATCTCAAGTGTACTAGCAGTGCTGACGCGGCGAAGTCTTCCCGCAATAGCTGCATTTGTTGCTGTGATGGGTGGGGCGATCGCATATCTTGCAGTCACCCCAAATAAATATGAAGCTTTAGCGCGACTGATGCTGGACGACAAAAGAGTAAGTGTCTCAGAATTAGGTCGTGATCTCACCCAAGTGTCTGCAAACGCACCAGGAATTAGTCCCTTAGCTGACCAAGCAGAACTGATCAAGTCGCAACGTGTTCTCGAACGAGCGATCGCAATTGCTTTTCCCAAGACTTACGGTAATTTATCTCTAAGTCCTGTCTCAACTGCAGAACTCAGTCATAATTTAAAAGTCAAAATTGTTCCAGCAACCAATATTTTGGAACTGAGTTATCAATCTCGCGATCCTCAGCTTGCTGCAAAGGTACTCAACGCCGTTTCTCAAGCGATGGTTGAGGACAACGTAAAAAGCATAGGTCTTGAGGCTACAAAAGTCAAGCAATTTTTGGAACGCAAACAAGTACCCGAGGCTGAAAAAAAGCTGCTACAAGCTGAAGATCTTGAAAACAAATACAGAAAATCAAGCGGTATTGTCTCCCTTGAAGAACAAACAAAAAGCTTAGTGCAGAGTATAGCGACTCTGGAAGACCAAGAACGTACTCTGTCGGCTCAACTTCAAGAGATAAAAGCGCGAGATGCATCCTTACAGCAAGTTACCAAAAATACAAACCTGAACAATGCCTATTCATCTGTTCGTAGCGGACAAGACGACGAAATCAAGAAGTTGCGAGCTAAGTTATCAGAATTGGAGAATAAGATCATCGAAACTCGTTTGCGCTTAACAGACGAGCATCCAACTGTGAGGAATTTAGTTGGAGAACGGGATGCCTTGGGTAAAGTATTATCAGAACAACTCGCTCGCGTGTCCTCAAAAGATCAAAGCGTCTCCACAAAAAATTTCGCTGGTGATCAACTCTCTCAAGAACTGAACTCCAAATTTATCCTCAATAGAATCGAAGAATCTGCAGTTAATGATAGGCTGAAAGTCTTGCAGGCTAAGAAAGCTGAACTCCAGAAGCGTCTTGCCCAACTACCCATTACACAGCAAACCCTAACTGTACTAACCCGAAAACGGGAAGAAGCCGCAGTATCTTTGAAGTTTCTACAAGGCAAACTTGAAGAAGCACGGCTGACAGAAGCACAAAAGGTGAGCAACATTCGTGCGATCGAAAATGCTGTAGCACCATCATCACCATCTGAACCCAAGCAGAAAGTAGTATTAGCACTTGCTTCTGTGTTTGGAACAATGCTAGCCGTTGGCGTTGTGTTACTTCTAGAGGTGATGGATAATACACTACGCGATGCTGCCGAAGCCGAAGAACTACTACAGCTACCATTGCTAGGAATTTTACCACGTCTAAGCGCTAAAACGCTTGTTCTTGAGCCAGCCAATCAATTCTTAGATAATATGGAGTTGATTGAACCTTACCGCACACTCTTCAAAACTTTGGAGTTTCGCAGTAAGGAGCAATTGCGGGCAATCGTTGTCAGTAGTACCATATCTGGAGAAGGTAAATCTGTCGTCGCATCACACCTTGCTGCCGTTGTAGGTATGCTATCTTGGCGAACATTGATTATTGATGCAGATTTGCGAAGACCTTCCCAGCACACACTGTTCAATCTAGCTCCTGGTCCAGGGATTACCGATGTGCTAGAAGGAAATGTATCCTTGCTGGATGCCGTGCAGCCAACAGATATTGAGAATTTGGATGTATTGACTTGTGGCAATCAACACGCACGTCCTTCGCAATTACTAGAGTCAATCGCTATGAAGTCTTTGATGGCAGAAGCGGCTGAAAATTATGATTTAGTGATAATAGATACGCCACCCTTAACTGCTTGTGCGGATGCTTTAACATTAGCTCAAGAAGGTAATGGACTTATGCTGGTTGCACGTCCAGGCTTCACGGATAAAGAAGTTCTCTCAAGATGTGTATGGGATTTAACACAAAATCGGATATCTATCCTGGGAGTCGTGGTGAATGGAATGACACATCTGACACAAAATTACCGTTATCCGACTTATCGTTACCGACCTCGACTACCCAAATCTCAGAAGCAATTGATTGGTGCAGGAGATAGTAGTAGAAATTCTGCGAACGGTATGAGGCAGAGGTAAGAATGTTGACCAAACAACACTTCAGTCCTTCTTCTCGTCTGGGACTCTTGATTGGGTTAGCAGGTGTGGTGGTTGGTTTGGTAACAGGATTCCTGATAGGAAGTACCAAACCTCTCTACTTGGGCTTAGCTTTGGGTGCAATACCATTTCTTTTTTACTTTTTTACCAAGTTTGAACAAGTCGTTCTCGGACTTTTAGTTTTACGTACCTCTCTAGATCCTTTCTCTGGGCAACAAATACCAGCTATGTTTGCTCTGGGGCTAGATGTTCTCACTTTGCTTTACGTAACAGTGATGTTACTGAGAAGGCAAACTGTACAGACTGACCGCTTTTGGTGGTTCTTTGCTGGCTGGGTGATCTTACAAGGCTTATGGGTGGTACTCCTGTGTTTGGGAGGGTTGGGATTAGCTGCTGGGTATTTGTCAGACAGCATCCGTGAATGGATTCGTCTTTTTTCATGGTTGATGGTCTATCTGTTGGTGATGCAGCTTAAAGACCGAGTTCCTCCTGAGAAAATGATCTCTGTGCTGTTCTTAGCTCTGGTAGCACCACTCGTGGTAGGGTTGATGCAGATGTTCATACCTTCTGTCTTACCCGCTTTTCTCTCAGCGCAGAATTATGATGCTGGTTCAATATCATCTGAAGGTTTTCGGATCAAAGGGACAATTGGTCACCCTAATGGGTTTGTCACCTTGCTGTTACTATTTATTGGTTTAACCTGGTGGAAACTCAGGCAATCAAGACAAAGCTTTGTGTGGTTGTTGTTGCTAGGTTTACTAGCATTTTTTTATGTCAGTACTAAGGCCTTATTTGGCTTGATGATGATTGCTACCTTCGTTGTGGTTTTGGTTGCTCCCAGATTAAGCCCAGTAAACCTCATAGGTGGAGTTTTATTCGTAGTCCTTGTCCTGGGACTGTTTGCTAGCACCGAATTTGGACGAGAACGCCTGAGTTCACTCGCCAACACACCCCTACTCAATCCAGATATTGATGTATCGCGGGCTATTTTACTTTCCCAAAGTGATAATAATAGTTTTAATTGGCGAATTTCCCAATGGTATACTTTGTTAAATGCTTGGCGTCAGCATCCCTTCTTAGGTTACGGTTTGGGATTGAGTGTTAATGTAGCCACTAATAAGTTGCTTCCTCACAATGATTACGTCCGAGCATTAGTAGAAGGGGGGGTACTTGGTTTTGTAACTTTTTTAGTGTTTCTTGTGGGTCAGGGTGTGCGTCTTATCCAGCTGATGCGATCGGCACCTCCTAGGAGTGCTCAACGTGAGTTATGTTCAATTATGTTCGCTATTTCTCTAGCGATACCTGTCGGGATGATTACAGAAAATATCTGGAGTCATACAACTCTGTTTTTTTATTGGTTCACTTTAATGGCAGTCGCAGGGTGGAACTGGAATGAACAGACTGTAGATAGCAGTACTGCGTTGATCCGTTCTCCAAAGCATTTTTACTGATGAAAAAAATTATGGGTTGGAAACTTTAAAATTTATGTCAGCAAAAAGACTAAATCTCATTCAGGTTTTTCGAGGGTTAGCAGCAGTACTCGTAGTATTTGCCCACACAGACCTCATATATAACCAAAATGTCAATCAAGATTTTCTGTTTAAAATGTTCTTGTTTGGGGGGTCAGGTGTAGACTTTTTCTTTGTTTTAAGCGGTTTTATTATGTTCTATATTCATTACAAGGATATAGGTCATCCAGATAAATTAGGAACATTTTTCTCGAAACGCTTTACACGCATCTACCCACTTTACTGGCTCATCTTAACAAGTAAAATATTGGCATCTTTTTTATTCTCTTACGAGCCTAATACTAATGCTCGTGGGATTGGAGAGTTTATTAAAGCTTTTCTACTCTTTCCTCAAGATAGAACAATTCTCTCATCAAGCTTTCTTGGAGTAAGTTGGACACTCAGTTTTGAGATGTTCTTTTACCTGATGTTTGGGGTGTTGATTTGCTTGAAACCTAAATTTTCTTTTCCGATCATTGTTGGTTGGTTATCAGGCGTCTTTCTTCATTTCCTTGGTGTCATTCAATTCCCTCAAGATAATCTACTTATTCAATTCCTTTTTTCTGATTATAATTTGGAATTTGTTTTAGGTAGCTTAGCCGCATACGTTGTGTTAAATAAGAAAGTTAGCAATGGAATACCATTACTATATGGAGGGCTTTTTCTCTATACGTTATCAGTTATCAATTCTTGGTACACCATAATCCAATTATCATCTGTTGTTCTATTCGGCATTCCTTGTACACTAATTGTTATAGGTAGTGCTTCTTTGGAACTTAGAAAAAATATTAATGTACCTGTTTTTCTTGTCTTTTTAGGAAACGCTTCATACTCTGTCTATTTAGTACATGGTTTCTTTATGAATCAGATGACAAAGATTTTGAGTAAATTACCATTTCCTCTTTTTGAAAACTTGGTAGTCTCAAATATTGTAGGATTCATTATTTCCATCATAGCTATCATGTGTGGGTGCGTTATATATTCATATATCGAAAAACCGTTGCTCACATATTTCAAGCCAAAAGCAGTGACAACCTAGTACTTTACCAAGGCAACTTTGAGGGGTAGAAAAAAACCACGAACGCGAGTGCGTGTCCTCTGGACATAGGCGCAAAGAACGCGTTAGCGCAGCGTGCGCCCTTGATGCATAAAAAGAGAAAAAGAAGATGAATTTGAAAGTTGATTAACCAAGCATTGTTGGTTTGGCTGACTACTAGCCTAAATAAGTTTCCCGGATTTCTTTTGTTGTCTATAAAGTCGTTTAACGATGACCACAAAAACTATTAGCACCAATAACACCACCCAATTGAGTGCGAGAGGTGAACGACCTTACCGAATAGTTTTAGTCCATCCCAGTACCGGAGTTAACTGGAGTGGTGGATCAGAAATTGTGGCGATTGAGCTGACTCGCCGCCTCAGTTCCTACTTTGAAGTCGAACTGCTTAGTGGCGCTGCTTGTGGCTCGTTTAGCCACCCCATTCCATGTATTCCCCGTTCCTATGCTTATGATGCTGTGCGTCACCCTCTGATTGCACCGCTAGTGGGTAAATTCTCAACTCCTGAGATTGTCGTGGAACATCTAACCAGTTTCTTCCCTTGCTTGTTCCACTTGCTCAGGCATCCTGCTGACCTTATTTTTCCTCACAATGATTATGGTGGATTGGCAATGGCAGCTTGTGTCAGAGCGCTGACGGGGACGCCGATACTCTTTACTGAACACAATAGCTCAAATGCAGATGGGAAATGTTTGCAGCGGAATCTTCGTTTTCGTCCAGATCATCTCGTCGTGTTGGATGAAGCGACAGCAGCATTCGCCCATAATTTGAAACCGACGCAAGCTGTCAGTGTGATTCCTAATGGTGTGAATCTTGAGCAATTTACACCAGAGGGAACAGCAATCAATCTTGGGTTACCAAGACGAATCGCGCTGTGCGTGGCTAGTTTAAGCCGGAAGAATCATAAGCGAGTTGAACTAGCCATTCAAGCAGTGGCTCGCTTACCTCACGTTAGTCTTTGTATATGTGGAGATGGACCGGATCGCGCCTACTTTCAAGCGCTGGGAGACGAATTGCTCGGACCACAACGGTTTGCGATTCGGACTTTTCCCCATGACCAGATGCCAGAAGTTTACCGCAGTGTGGATGTATTTACACTCCCTTCCATTAACGAGCCATTTGGGCTTGTCTACTTAGAAGCTATGGCTAGCGGGTTACCTGTTGTCACTACTGACGATCAGATGCGGCGATATCTGGTCGGTGATAGTGGTATTTTGTGTGATGTTACTAATCTGGATAGCTACACAACTGCCATCAAAGACGCGCTGTGTGGTGACTGGAGTGAACGTGCAAGACAGAATGCTGCTCGCTTTAGTTGGGATGCGATCGCATTACGTTATCGCGATGTGATTTTAGAAACGATTTTGCAGTCCAAGAAAAAAGTGTCGTTACCAACTCATTGAATACAAGAGGGTCATATGCCGAAAGTTTCTGTGATTATTCCAGCTTACAATGCTATGGCTTACCTCAGAGAAACTGTGGAGAGTGTGCTCAAGCAGACGTTCACAGATTTTGAAGTCTTAATTGTTGATGATGGAAGTTCTGATGGAACTGTGGAGTGGGTTTCTCAAATAAAAGATCTACGAGTTCGACTGATTTCACAGCAAAACCAAGGTTCATCTGGAGCACGCAACACAGGAATTTCTGCTGCTGGTGGAGAGTATATCGCGCTTTTGGATGCTGATGATATTTGGGAGCCAACGAAACTAGAAAAGCAAGTACGATATCTAGAAAAAAATCCATCAGTCGGTTTGGTAGATACGTGGACAGTTTTAATAGATCAGCAAGGTAAGTCCACAGGCAGAGTTGTTGTTTCCTACGCAGAGGGAGACGACGTATGGAAGCAGCTTGTTCAGTTTAAAACAGTATGCGCTTGTGATAGTACACCTTTGATTCGTCGCAGTTGTTTTGAAACGGTTGGGTTATTTAACCGAGAATTACCATTTCTTGAAGATTTAGATATGTGGATTCGCCTTGCTTCGCGATATCGTTTTGCAGTTATAAAAGAACCCTTAGTTCGCTATCGCCAACATCCAGGTAGTAAGTCTACAAATTGTCAAGGAACTTTGGAGGCTTTTCGTACAATTGTTGAGAAAGCTTTTGAGTCAGTTCACGCAGATTTACTGCCTTTAAGAGAAAGAGGATATGGTCGTATTTATCTCTACTTAGCTTGGAGAGCTATTAATAATAAAGATTATGAGCAAGCGCTGCATTTTAATCATCAAGCCGTTGCTCATTATCCACAACTTATTTTTTATTGGGAATTCATCCGCCAAACCATAGCTTTGACACTATTGAAAACACTCGGGCATCAAACCTATGACAAAATGAAAACACTTCTTCAATCATTGCGGCGACAGACATCAACGAATAATGGACAATGGAGAATAGGAAATAGTTAGTAGGGAGTGAAGGAGTGAGAGACAATTGACGAGTGTTTTTCTCTTCCTCATTTACCTAAGAATTCCTTGTTTTCTCTTATCTATTTTCTTGTAATCAAGTTAGTTTTTTCAATGAAAGAGTTCAAAAATATGTCCAAAGTTACTGTTATTATTCCGGCATATAATGCCATGAAATATCTCCCGCAAACAGTGGAGAGTATTCTGAATCAGACACTCACAGATTTTGAAGTCTTGATTATTAATGATGGCAGTTCCGATGGAATTGTTGAATGGGCTTCTCAAATCACAGACTCGCGAATCAGATTGATTTCCCAAGTAAATCAAGGGACAGCTGCGGCAAGAAATAAGGGGATTTTTGAGTCTAAAGGCGAATATATTGCCTTTTTAGATGCTGATGATATTTGGGAACCAACTAAATTAGAAAAACAAGCCCAATGCTTAGATAATAATCACTTGGTGGGTTTGGTAGACTGTTGGACAGCTTTTATAGATGAGAATAGCAAGCCCACGGGTTTAGTTATGAGGAACGATACAGAGGGTGATGTCTACAAGAAAGTTGTAGAATCATGTGACAGTCCTGTTTGCTGTGGAAGTTCACCGATGGTACGTCGTTCTTGTTTCGACACCTTGGGCTTGTTTGACCGGGAGAGTTATATTGAAGATGTAGATATGTGGATACGTATCGCCACTCGCTATCACTATGGAGTGATCAAAGAACCTTTAGTGAGGTATCGCCAGCACCCAAACAACAAATCTAAAGATTGCGAATCAATGTTAAGAGGTTTTCGCCAGTTAATTGAGAAAACCTATCGTTCTTTACCCACAGATATTTTACACCTCAGACCTCGGAGTTATGGTCGATTGTATGTTTTTTTAGCATGGAGAGCCATTGATACGAAAGATTACAAACAGGCTTTTCATTATAGTCAGCAAGCATTTGCAATGTATCCTCAACTGATTTTGAAACCGTGGTTTTCTCGCTTAAATATTGCGATCGCAGTCATGAGATTTCTTGGACCTGATGGATATGAGAAAGTGCGGTCTTTTAATCGCAGCCTACGCCGAGGCTTGTTTGCTCGTGCAACATGAAGAACAAAGAAATTCGGAATTCGGAAGAAAATTGTCCGATTATTTTTCTAGTTAACGAAATAACCCTTGAATTCATCTTTTCGGGATAGCCGGAATTTTGAATTCTTTGCAAAAGAAAAGTCCAACTTATTTATTTTTGGAGTTGTCGTGGGACTTCGTAGTAAAGTCATCAAGGGTGGAGCCTTGATGGTCATACGCCAAGCTTTGGGTATCTTACTCAGTTTAATTGGCGTATTATTCATCACTAAAGTTATTGGACCGAGGGAGTATGGACTTTATGGAATGAGTTATGGAATTGTAAGTTTTCTTGGTGGTTTGGGTATATGGGGCTTGGATGTTTATTTACTACGTAAAACCTCTAACCCAGATAAACAAGATTATGACCAAGTCTTTACTCTGTTGCTATGTATTAGCAGTGTTTTTACACTCACTCTTGTATTAGGGCAACACATTATTGCCGAGATGCTGAAAGTTCCAGAATCAGCACCACTCTTGGCAACTTTAGGTTTAACATTACCTATTTCGCTGTTAAATCTGCCTTTGACAATCAAACTGGATCGAGACTTAAATTTTCAGCGTGTTGCTTATATCGAGTTAATTAGCCAAGTTAGCTATTATGTAGCAGCTTTACCCTTGGCAAATCGAGGGGCTGGTGCTTGGGCACCTGTTGGTGGTTTGTGGCTGCAGCAAATCACTATGGTTTTACTAACTGTCTTTAGTACTGATCTGCGCCCACGCTTATGCTGGAAGCCCAGTTTAATACGGGAGATGTTGGTGTATGGTTTGAGTTACTCAAGTTCAACTTGGATTTGGCAGTTGCGATCGCTCGTCAATCCAGTTATTGTAGGACGTTTTGCTGGGGTTGAAGCTGTTGGTTTTATCGCTTTAGCGATTCGCTTAGCAGAAATGCTTGCTTTTGCGAAGTCCGTCACCTGGCGTTTGGCTATGGCGGCGCTTGCTAAATTGGAGAATGATCCATTTCGCCTACGCAAGAGTATTGAAGAGGGAATGCGTCTACAAGCACTAGCTGTTGGTTTGCCAATGGCTGCGTTTGCAATAGTAGCGCCTGTTGTATTACCAGTCGTTTTTGGCAAAGATTGGACTCCACTGCTGCAAGTCTTTCCGTTGATTTCAATTGGCTATATTTCTAATTCTATCTTCAACTTACATTCGTCAGTCCTCTATCTCTTGGGTAAAAATCTTTCGGTCACTTGGTTTCATACAGCACACATAGCACTTTTTGCCGGAAGTGCCTTTTTACTTGTACCGTACTTAGGGATGGTTGGTTATGGCTGGGCAGAAATAGCTGCAATAGCCAGTTATATAGTCATTCATATATATATAGCAAAAGAAATAGGTAGTCCAAATTACACAGTAGCTTTTGGCTGGTTGATTATATCAATTGCTGTTCTGATTTTGAGTACAGTGAATGAAACAGTCCGTTACCTATCTTTTGTGTTGCTGCTGCTTCCGCTTATCTCAACTAAAGAGAGAAACAGCTTGATTGGCTATTTTCAAATACTGAGATCTTAAAGGCTGTTTGTAAAGTGAATTGATGTGAACGTTGAATGAATATGGGAATTATTGAACCTTTCAAAGATGGGTTTTTAGAAATTATCCCAGAAGGTGAGGGCAGTGATTACTGGCATATTGCTGCAATCCATATTAATGGAGAAGTTTTTTGTCCTAGTCCCCGTATTTATCCTTCAATAAATGTTGCTATTGCCAAAGCACGGCGAATTTTTGATTGGATATACAATCATGAAATAGAAACTCAAGGCTTGGGATGCTATTGCGAGGAGTTAAAGATAACCTTGTGGCGTCAACCCAAGTTGCATCCTAGTTGACTATTGTCCACCACATTTTAAAGGTTATGTCTGATTTAGAAGAAACGCCGCCATACACCAGAAATCCATTAAGTAAATTTTGCCATCGCGCGCCAGATAATGAGTCTTCACTTAAACAAATAGTTTTCCATGACTTTTCCCAATCTTTCAACCCACCTATGTTTGGACACTGTTGGCGAATCTACTACATATTTGTAAATAAAAGTATTACGTAGGTCAAAACCTCCAATCTGTCGTTGCGGCTTTTTATTTTTAACACTTTTATCTATGCTTTTGTAACACTTTCGCCAACAGTGTCTTCACTAGTATTATCTCAGAGGATGTTTGGAAAGTGTCGTCTTGTACCAAAAATTATCAATGATCCCCCTAAATCCTTTTTAAGGGGGGCTAGGGATCCCCTCTGGGGTTGGGGGGCAAAGGGGGGATCAAGTAAAATATTTGATACTTCTCAAACATTCTCTCAATTCTAGTTCTTTAACCCAAGGTATTGCTGCCAAAATATAGTAGATGTCATCTCCTTTGAAGCACTTTTCCATTCTCTACTTACGGATGACCATTCAATACTACTTTTAGCAGCAACTTTAAACCACCTAGTCAAAAGCTTAATACCAGCTAATTTATCTATTTCCTTTTGGTTATTATAGCTTTGACTAAGCTTTAAAATGTTAAAATGCAACTTTTCTGGCTCAGACTTTTTGATAAAATCTGGACCTTTTATATAGTCTTCAAAAGATTTTATAAGCATTGTTACATAATCATAATCACATTTTGATAAAGACTGAATTATTGCTTTTGTAAAATGCTTTACTGTATCCATATACCCTATCGGATAATGGATGGCATAAGTTATTAAATCATTGCGAGCATAATAATAAGTTTCCCAATTTAAATTCTTTGCAGAAGCAGGTTGATGCCACACAGCTAGAGAGGGAAAAGCTACTATTTTGTTACCCAACTCTTTAATTCTTAAACAAAACTCTATATCATCTATCTTTAGAAATAAAGGCAGCGGTAATTTAATTTTTTCAACAACGTCTTTAGAAAAAGAGAAAAACCAAAATCCCCCATAATCTATATCTTCTTCCACCAGTAACCTGTTGAGAGAACTGGAACTTCGTAAATCAATATTATGATTTGCGGCGGTTAATGACCCAGGTGCAAATCCTCTAGTTTTAGAATCTTCGTTGTACGTTGCTCCTGCTTCATACAACATATGCTTTTTCTGTAAATTTAGCAGTCCGCCAGCTACTGCAAAATCAGTCTTGGCGTACTCATGCAAAGAAAACAACCTATAAATACATTCACTTTCTAACTCTATATCATCATCCATAAGCAAAAAATGAGAGTAGGTGTTCTCCTCTAAAGCTTCAACTAACCCTCTAGTAAAACCACCACTTCCACCCGCATTTATATTGGGAACCAGTTTCAGCTTTGGCTTTGTGAAATCAGCTTTGTCTAAAGTTCTACCATTATCAACAACAAATAATTTTAAGTCCTTAGTTTCTAGCAATTTATCTTGAAAAATTGCAGCTAAAGTATTTTTTATATAATCCTCTTTTTTGAAGGTGCAAATGATGATTCCCAATGATACGTCTCTAGTTTTATTTTCATCAGTTGCTATCCATGCCTCTTTAAATGCACCTTGTTCGCTAGAACAGGTTATTTCAAAATATATTCTGCCAGCGTTTTCATTTTGAAGGAGATTTATTGGTAAAACTTTGACGGGTTCTGAAAATTGACATTTCTCAAAGTTTTCTTGAGAAATAATCTCTTTGTTATTTTCCCCATTAACTTCTCGGTAAATAGAAACTTTAAAATCGCCTTCAAGTTTCAGCAAATAGTAGATAGAGCTAAGAGTTGTATATTTAGTATAAAATTTTTCGTAAAATGAATTAAAGTAAGAATTTGAGGATATAATACCCCCCTGACGTAACACAACTTTTTTGTCATCTTCCTGGTAGTTTATAGATGCAGCTTCATTACACTGTATGTATAAATCAGAAACGTCAGCTGATTTGGGGAGCTTTATTCCACCTACTATATACATATAATGTCTACCTATTCTCTTAGTAAACTAACTTCTTTGATTGACTGATGTTAAACAGCCTGACCGCTTAGAGCTGATTTCTAAAGTGAATCTTAAATCCTTCGGGTGCGTTAACGAGAGTACGGCACCATTTTCCGGTGGTGCGTTACGGCGCAAAAGTTCAGTAATTGGTAAAAACTCCCACAAAGCAAGCGCTATCACGCACCCTACAGAAACTGATATTAAACAGTCTTACCTTAAGAATGTATTCTAAATACCTTCTAGTGCTACCTCCTTGAGGCATAACTGCTATCATCAGATTTTTTTAAGTCGTGGATAAAGGGATTGATATCGCATCCAAGCCTCTTCTAGGGCTGAATCAACTGATTGGGGAGTTGCAGCAAGCGTTGGTGTGGCTGCCAGTTTGAGCGTGTCATTTGTATCTGCGTATACACCAATTCCGATACCCGCCAATAGAGCAGCACCCCGCGCGGAAGCAGCAGCAACTGTAGTTGCATAGAGGGGTATTCTCAATACATCAGTCAGTAATTGTTTCCAAGGCATTTCTTGTGTTCCACCGCCTGCTAAACGCAGTTCTGTTGCTTTAAAACCTGTCGCCTCAAGTGCCTCAAAACCTTGTCGCAAGGCAAAAGCAACTCCTTCTAAAGCCGCCCGCATCAAATGCGCCTGTGTGTGATGAAGTCCAAGCCCCACCCATGCGCCGCGTACATGAGGGTCAAGGTGTGGAGTTCGCTCACCTGTGAGGTATGGCAAAAATGTCAACCCTTCACATCCTGGGGGAACAGAAAACGCTTTAGTATAGACTTGCTGCCAACTCAAGCCGAGGATACCTCGCACCCACTCAAGCGCTAGCCCCGCATTTTGCATTGCTGCCAGGGTGTACCACCCCTTAGGTACGGCGGATCGATAGAGATGTGTACGACCATGAGGATCGATAATTGGTTGGGAGCGAGGTGTAATGATTTGAGCGCCTGTGCCTATGGTTAGTTGAACTAATCCAGGCTCTAGTAGTCCGTTACCAAGTGCCGCCGCTGCCGTATCCGCAGCACCAGCGATAACTCTTAAGCCAACTCTTAAGCCAAGATGCTCTGAAGCAACAGCCGTTAAGTAACCTGCGATCGCACTAGAGGGGATAATTTTTGCTAACCAATCATAACGTAGATTCAGCGCTGTTATTGCTTCGCTTGCCCAGTTGTCCGACACAACATCGTAAAGCAAAGTACCACTAGCGTCAGATGGTTCTGTTGCGACTTCTCCAGTCAGCCGTAACCGTAGCCAATCTTTTGGCTGGAGTGCCCAACGTGCTTGGGCGTAGACAGTAGCCTCGTGTTCTCGTAGCCACAACAAAGTTGGACCCGCCATTCCAGCCGTAATCGGGTTGCCCAAGCGCTCTAGAATAGCGGCATCGAGCGAATGATAAGCGTTAAGTGTGGCACTAGAGCGAGTATCTGCCCAAAGGATAGCAGGACGCAGGGGCTGACCCGACTCCGAAGCTAGGACAACACCATGCATCTGTCCTGAAAGTGCGATCGCTTGTACCCGATCAGCGTGATTTCCCACTGCCTTCCTTACTGCCATAGCAACAGCTAACCACCAATCCCCTGGCTCAGACTCAGCCCATCCGGGGTGCGGTGCATGAACAGGATAGGAGCTTGATGCCTCACCTATAGCGGTTCCGTCTGTCGCTAGGAGCAATGCCTTAGCAGAGCCTGTTCCTAAATCTATGCCAAGCAGCATTAGGCTAGTCCTCAATACTTGAAAGTTAAGAATAGAAACTTAAAGAACTGTCATTTCTCAGATTCTACATATTCAGATCTCCCTAAATCCCCCTTTTTAAGGCAGGGCTGTTTCATTCCACAAGGAGGAGGAGTTTGTCAATATCATTTGCAATCAATCGTTGGGCAGAAGTGATGGAAGAATAACCATTTCGACGTAATACATTTAAGGCGATCGCTAAAATAATTGAACGGTTTGCAGGAGCATTGCCTTTACGTATCATCGAACGGTCTTCACCAAAAACCACATCTTTAACCCAATGAAGGCGATTCTCAATTCCCCAATGTCCGCGAATACCACGAGCAAAATCAACTGCTGAACGTAAAAAACTACTGATGTAGTAAGCAACCTGATGGTATGGTTTCCCCCCACGAGTGCCAGTTCTTTCAACCTTAATTAACGACTTCAACCCAGCCCATTCACGACTAATGCCAGTTAAGTCATTAAACACTTGTATAATGCGTGTCGTAACTCGGTTTCGAGTTCGTTCAGTGGCAATGTAGCGACTCGTTGGTTTGGTATTTTCCGTATTGTGTCGAATTTGACGATGTAAATTTTTTTGATTTGCTTTGACTGCAATCACGTATTCATTACCACTGTCGATCATTAGCTTGCAAGTTTTTTTTGGCAATGTAAAGCTGATATTCGCTGAAAACAACACCTTGGATATCCAATGCCGCAATCAAGTTTTGAACCGTACTAATCTCGCTACTACCCTTATTCTCTAATTTGTCCATGCTGAAAACGAGTCCTCTTCTTCCAGCAAACACAGACACAATACTTACAAAATTTTGATACTCGCTTTTATAGTCTTGCACTGTTCCTTTGATACTTTTACGAGGGTCTAACACGAAATTTTTGGTCAGCCCTCATACTACGAATACTCGTCTTGGAACACAGATCAACAAAAACAGGGCTGACCAAAAATTAGGGGACAATGCGTCACCATCAATTCCACACCACTCCCATGTTTCTAAATGAACGTAGTTTTGTGCCCACTGATTAAAGGTTGCAGCAAGTGTGTCAAAATCGACTCCCATCAATATTCGTCGTATTGTTGAGTATGATGGAACACCATGTTTCTGGATTCCAAATGTTGAAATCAATACACAACGATGCCGTTTGACAAAGTCTCCCCATGCACGATAACCAACATACAAAGCGAGTTGTTCCCATAATTACAAACAGCAACACCAGCCATAAAGGATGTCTCTGCCCGTCTTTTGTGCGAAAGTCCTTAACCTGCCGCAATTGTTCAATTAGATTTGCACCCATTACTTTCACCCCCTCGACACTTGTAATTTTACGTCTTTTAGGGAATGAAACAGCCCTGCTTTTTAAGGGGGACTTTGGCTGAATTCTCCCCCCTTCTTAAGACTGGATCTCATACGAGGAGCTGGGGGGGATCTCCAGGGCGCGAAAACACGCCCTAGCCCCCTAAATCCCCCAATTCTGGGAGACTTTCGCTTGAGGCATTGAGCCTTTGAACTCTGCATACAACGCAAATAGAGGCTCTTAAAGCTTATCCTATATAGATTTCAGCCCTGCGCCCGATGAAAAGGCGCAGCGTCCGTGGTATTAAGAACGGTAGAAGCCCTGCTTGCCGATAATACGATAGATGCCCGAATTGCGGGAAACAAGAACGTGTCTTTTTACCATAAGAAAAAAACGCCCGCGTCGAACGCTTTAACCGATCTGATTCGCGCCGTACTTCGTATGAACGCAACGGTGCAAAAATCAGGAACACGCCTAATGCGGGGTACGGGAATAACCAATGCTCGGTGGCAAATGCTGAGTGAGTTATTCGCACTTGAAAAGCGCGTCACGGTAAGCGAATTGGCGCGGCATATGGGCTTAACACGGCAAGCCGTACAACGACTCGCTGACGACATGGCAAGCGACGGTCTGGTTGAGTTCGCCGAAAATCCTGGCGACGCCCGAGCGATGCACTTGCTTCTCACGGAAGCCGGCAGGACAACGTATCACGATGCGTTGGAGCGCGAATGGCAGTGGACAAATGCGATCGCCGAAGACTTTGACGCGGAACAAATCACTCGTGCCGTGGCACTTCTGGAAGCCATTACGCAGAAGATGCAAACCGATGATTGACAATATGTTGTCAATTAGGTAACATTCATATTGACAACGTGTTGTCAATAGCTCTCGTGAGAAAGCCACCAACCTGATGCCACACCCAACCGCCGCCGAACAGTTCGACCCGCATAACCCGCGATTTACCGCCGATCGATTTACGCTCCTCGCGCAGATGCGCTCCGAGGCTCCCGTGACATTCCTGCCTGCACTTCAGGTTTACGCTGTGACGCGCTGGCAGGAAGTGCACGACGTTTTGGGTGATGCCGTGACATTCGCGTCATCCGAGGCGTTTAGCGCGGGAGTTCATCTCGCGCCCGAAGCCAGTGCCATCTATTCACTCACGTCACCGCTGTTCGCCTACAACCTGATCAACGTGGATAAGCCGCTCCACACCCGCTTACGCGACCCGCTCATGGCGGCGTTCACCCCCAAGCGGATTCAGTCGCTCGCCCCGACGGTGATAGCGGATGTCGAAGATCTGCTCGATGCGATCGCGGCATCGGGCGGTGAAACTGACCTGCTCCTTACCTTGTGCAAGCCGCTTGCGCTACGAACGATCTGCCGACTACTGGGTGTTCCGCTTGCGGACGCCGAGAAGTTGAGCGGCTGGTCGGATGCCCTTGTCGCGTTCCAGACACCCGGCTTACCCATCGAGGTGCAAGTCGGCGCAGCACACGGTTTGCGGGCGTTGGAAAACTACATCCGCGAAATGGTCGCTCTTAAAGCCGCGATGCCGGACGACGGTTTGATTTCCGCGTTGGTCGCCAGTCGCGCCGCCGCTTTAAACGATTTGTCAGAGGATGAGTTAGTCGCGGATATTGCGATCGTTTTCTTTGCCGGACACGAAACCACCATCAATACGATCGCCAATGCGTTCCACTCGCTTTTGAATCGGCGTGAGTACTGGGAAGCCATCGCATCGGGAACCGTGGACGCCGAAAATCTAACCGATGAACTCTTGCGCCACGACACATCGGTGATGGGATTATACCGACGTACCACCGTGGATACCGTTATCGGCGGCGTGACCGTGCCGCAGGGCGCGACGCTTTGGGTGTCGTATGCTGCGGCGAACCGCGATCCTGGCTTGTTCGACGCGCCGGAAACGCTCCAGTGTCCGCGTGGGAACGCCCGCCAGCATTTGACGTTCGGCTACGGTGCTCACTATTGCGTCGGGCCGTTACTCGCCCGTCTGCAAATCCGGGAAGCGGTCACCCGCGTTGCAAAGCGTTTTCCAGAGATGCGTCTTGTACCGGGTGCTTTTGTGCCGGAAATCCCTCATCATGGTCTTCGCGCTCCGATTACGCTTCCGGTACTACTGAAATAAAAAGAAATCATGCGCTTTGAAACACTCGGCGCAAGGGTGAGCGAGCCGTCGAGTGGTCGCACAAGGGCGTAGACGTGCGTCAGCGAGACTTCAACGACACCGCCACGATCACACCCGACCATGTCCTCACGTAGGCGAGAAAAGCACTCTTTCGGTATCTGAGAAGATAACGACGCCGACGATTCTAACGAACTACAAGCAAAATTAAGGAAAAGAGAGCGACCATGATTTTGGTAACAGGAGCTACCGGACAGTTAGGGACAGCAGTAGTCAAAAATCTACTGGAAAAGACATCCGCTAACCGAATTGCCGCATTTGTGCGTGACAAAAGCAAAGCATCTGCCTTAAAGGAAAAAGGTGTAGACATACGGGTAGGGAGTTACGATGATACTGCCTCGCTCGACAAGGCAATGCATGGAATCGAAAAGGTCTTACTTATAGCCGGAACGGATGAGGACAACCGCATAAAGCAACACCAAAATGTAGTGGATGCCGCAAAAAAGGCAGGGGTTCAATGTGTCGCTTACACCAGTCGAACGTTGAAAGACAGAAACACTTTGGCAAACAAGTTGATGGAGGGTCATTTTCAGACAGAAGATTACATCAAAGCGAGTGGGTTGAACTATGCTCTATTTCGCAATGTCTTGTATATGGACACCATTGGGCAGTTCGTAGGGGAAAGAGTTTTTGATACGGGTATCAACTTACCGACCGGTCAGGGAAGAGTCCCCTTTGCCCTGAGAAGCGAAATGGGAGAAGCCATTGCGAATGCACTGTTAGAGAGCGGTTGCGGGAACCGAATCTACAAACTCACAGCAAGTGAGTCCTATTCCTTTGATGATGTCGCAGCTACCCTTTCCGACTTAACAGGCAAAGAGGTAGATTATACACCTACTGAGAAATCAGCATTTGAGGCGCAAATGAAAGAACGCGGCGTACCGGAAGCGATGGTTCAGAGGGTCGTGGGTTTTCTAACGGACATTAAAAACGGGCAGGAAGAAGAAGTAAGCCCCGACATGGAAAACCTGCTTGGGCGAAAGCCTGCATCGCTTAAAGAGGGGTTGAAAGTTCTTTTCAATTTATAGGGAGACTGACGTTGCACCAGAAGACCCGACAACTTTTGCCAAGGAATTTGTTGCTACTTTTTAAAGCAGATCCCCGCGCAAAATCTAGCCGACCGATCGCTGTTCGATGAAACCCGTCTCCCTTAGCACGGGTATGGCGAGTTATCAGTGCCGTCAGTTCTCTACACTGATTGGTAATCTGTTCGTTGGCGGAGTCTTTGCTGGGAACGAGAATTGTCATCCTAATTTCTCGACTAATTTAATCATCTTCTGACAGCTATTGTAGAGCATCTTTATCCAGTTGCAGAACCTTAATTTGGAGGATTAGGCAATAAATAGCGAGGTTTGTGTATTTAAAACTCTTGCTCTTATTCATAAGATGCATACATCAACCCAAAACACTCAAAGGATCGGGTAATGACTAATCACAGCCCAAAAATTGCACTAATAACTGGATCGAGCCGAGGACTGGGCAAAAGTACTGCCTTGAACCTTGCTAAAAAAGGGGTCGATGTTATTGTGACCTACCATAGCAATGCTGAGGAAGCTACAAAAGTCGTGGTCCAAATCGAATCGATCGGGGCAAAAGCCGTAGCATTGCAACTAGATACTGGAAATACCAAAACCTTCGATAGTTTTGTAGAACAAGTTAAACAGTCACTCCAAGACAAATGGCACACTGATCGTTTTGATTTCCTGGTTAATAATGCAGGGACTGGCATAAATGCCTCCATTGCTGAAACGACAGAGGAAGAATTTGACCACTTGATGAATATTCATCTCAAAGGTGTTTTCTTCCTCACCCAGAAACTGCTCCTGCTGATAAATGATGGCGGACGAATTGTAAATGTTTCTACTGGTTTGACACGGATTATCTTCCCTGGCTATGCCGCTTATGCAAGTATGAAAGGCGCAATCGAGACCCTAACTCTCTACATGGCAAAGGAGTTAGGATCGAGACGGATTGCGGTAAATGTGGTGGCTCCAGGGGCGATTGAAACCGATTTTCGTGGCGGTGCAGTACGCGATAATCCAGAAATGAATAAATATGTTGCATCACAAACTGCCCTGGGTCGCGTTGGTCTTCCCGATGATATTGGCGGCGCGATCGCATCACTACTATCTAAAGACAATCAATGGGTAAATGCCCAGCGTATTGAAGTCTCCGGCGGTCAGTCGCTCTAATTCAAATCAATCCAAATAGAAAGAAAATTATGAGTAGGCAATTTTTAACTCTAATCATTGCAGAAATAGTTTTTATGTGTTCTTTTCAAGCACAAGAAGCAGTTTCTCAACCTTTGGAAACTCAAATACGCCAAGAACGAGGTGAAAGAGTTTTAAATAGTTTGACAGGCGGAAATGGTCTGCCACCGCATTTTCAACAACTGCAAAAGGATTTTCCAGAGCTTGCTGATTTAACTCTTAAATACTCCCTTGGCGATATCTGGGGTCGGGAGGTACTGGACAACAAAACCCGTCAACTGGTCTCTCTTGCTGGATTTGCTGCCCAAGGCACGATGCCGCAATTCAAAGTTCATGCTCAGTATGCTCTCAATTATGGCGTGACTCCACAAGAACTGATGGAAGTCATTTATATCACCACGGTGACATCTGGATATCCCCGCGCTCTAATTGCGGCAGGAACTCTCAAAGAGCTATTCCAAGAAAATAAGATCAAATTTCCAATAACATCACAAAAATAGGAGGTTTCAATGTTAAACATTAAAGATAAGGTAGTTCTTATTACTGGAGCCAGTAGCGGCATCGGTGAAGCTGCCGCTCGGTTTTTAGCCGCCAAAGGAGCCAAGGTCGTCTTGGGCGCTCGACGCACCGAAAACTTAAAGAGTATTGCAGGTGAGATTCAAGCTGCTGGAGGAGAGGTTCGCTTTACTTCTTTAGACGTGACGCAAAAGGAACAACTAGAGAGCTTTATCCAGTTTTCACAATCGCAATTCGGGCGCGTAGACGTGCTGGTGAGCAATGCGGGTTTGATGCCGCTTTCCCTCATTGAACAGTTGAAGGTCGAAGAATGGGACAGAATGATCGATGTGAACCTCAAAGGAGTGCTATACGGGATTGCGGCTGCGTTACCAATTTTTCAAGCCCAAAACTCTGGTCATTTTGTCAATATTACATCGATCGCCGATCGATGGGTCGGACCTACTGCCACAATTTATTGTGCTACTAAGCACGCTGTGCGGGTGATCTCGGAAGGACTCAGGCAGGAAGTTGGTAGCAACATCCGAGTGACCGTCATTGCCCCAGGCGCGACTGAATCAGAACTGCTCAATACAATTTCCGACCCAGAAATAAAGAAGGCCGCAATCGAACAATTCCGCATCGATCTACTCCCCACCGAAGCGATTGCCCGTGCGATTGCCTACGCTGTAGAGCAGCCCGCTGACGTAGACGTGAACGAAATTGTGGTGCGACCATCCGCACAGAAATACTGACTTTTGCGCCCAAAGATTTTCAGATCGGGGTGAATTGTTGCATCGCTGTATGTCTCGATCTAAAACATTTTCAAATGAATAAAACAGAGGAAAAAATGAAAGCGATCGTAATTAACGCATACGGCAATGAGGACGTTTTGAATTACGTCGATGTTGAACGTCCAGCACCGAAAGCAGACGAAGTTCTGGTGAAAGTTCACGCCGCAGGGGTCAATCCGGCGGAGTGGAAAGTCCGCGATGGGATGGGCGAAGCGTTCGGCTTAAAACTTCCGCTGATTCTGGGCGGCGACATCGCCGGAATTGTCGAAGAAGTAGGCGAGGCGGTTGAAAGTTTTAAGAAAGGCGATGCGGTTTATGGGTTGACTGCGTCCGGCGGCTTCTCCGGTGGCTATGCCGAATACGCGGTCGCCAAAACGGATACAATCGTGCCCAAACCAGACAGCCTCAGTTTTGAAGAGGCGGCGGCGATTCCAATTGCCGCGTTGACTGCGTGGCAAGCGATGTTCGATTTGGCTCACTTGAGCAGCGGGCAAAGAATCTTGATAACCGGCGCGTCGGGCGGAGTCGGCTCGATGGCTGTTCAGCTTGCCAAAGCGAAAGGCGCGATCGTTATCGGCACGGCTTCGGGCAGAAACGAACAGTTCGTCCGCGATTTGGGCGCAGATGAATTCGTCGATTACACACAGCAACCGTTTGAAGAAGTCGTCAAAGACGTGGATGTAGTTTTCGATACGGTCGGCGGCGACACCCAGGAGCGAGCCTTTCAAACTCTGAAAAAGGGCGGCTTTCTGGTAACATCGGCGCAGACTCCGTCCGAAGAAAAAGCAAAAGAATTCGGCACAGAAGCCGCGTTTGTCTTTTGTAAGCCGAACGCGGGGCAATTAACCGAAATCAACCGGCTGATTGAAGAAGGCAAATTAAAAATACACATCGAAACGGTTCTGCCGCTCACAGAAGTGAAAAAGGCACATCAACTTTCCCAAAGCGGGCGCACACGCGGCAAGATTGTTTTGCAAGTTGGAGCATAATCAGGACTGACGCAGGACACACTGCAATGCGCCTTCTGCGTCAGTCCTGTTGTAGAAAAATTTTCCCTCAAGCGAGAAACTCGACGACTTTTACCATGAACAACCAAGAACAGCCAGTATTTTTCGGCAAAGAGCAAGCTGCGGGTTATGACCAGCGATGGACAAAATTGGCTCCGATTCGTGACGCGCTTCATCTGCTCCTTCGCATCAGGCTTTCAGAACTTCCCGACGACGCTCAAGTTCTCTGTGTGGGCGTGGGAACCGGCGCGGAACTGCTTTATCTGGCTCAAGCGTTTCCCCAGTGGTCGTTTACCTTAGTGGAACCTTCCAAACCAATGCTTGACATTTGCCGCCAGAGAGCCGAAGAGGATGGTATTACATCGCGTTGCACTTTTCACGAAGGTTATCTCGATTCTCTGCCCCTTTCATTGCCTTTCAACGCGGCCACCTGCCTTTTGGTATCGCAATTCATTATGCAACCAGAAGAAAGGTGCGCCTTTTTTGGTCAAATATCCAACCAGCTTCGCCCCGGTGGATATTTGGTGAGCGCAGATTTGGCCTCTGGCACATCTGCTTCAGCTTACGAGAATCTTTTTGAAGTTTGGCTCCAGATGCAGCGATTTAATGGAATACCAGAAGAGGCAATCGAAAAGATGCGCCTTGTTTACGGACGAAATGTCGCCGTTTCAACACCACGAGAAATCGAAGAACTTATCGCATCAAGCGGCTTCGATGCACCTGTGCTATTTTTTCAAGCCTTCCTCATTCATGCTTGGTATGCCAGACGAACAACCTAAATTAAGAGTTGCCAACCACAGCCTAACAAGGCGCTGCACCCAACTGCCTACAGTTTCGCTACGACGTTGATTTCGTTATTTTCGATAAAAAAAAGCATCTCCGATTTATCGAAAAATACAGCGAATGGATT
>NZ_QMEB01000014.1:31245-32980 GCF_012912135.1 Brasilonema bromeliae SPC951
GCACATCAAAGAAATTTTCGGCGCGGACGAATCTTTTTGGAGAGTATTATTAAAATAGAAAAATAGAGGTAAAGAATTGAACGATGCAATCTATACAAGAAAGAGAGAGTTATTATAAGCAAGGGGCTCCCTGGCTACCTGACGATCTTAAAAATGAATTTGGGTTATTCAATGTTTTTAATTTTAATCCTGGTAAGAACGGGAACCCTCCACAATTGCCATATAGCAAAAAAGATTACTACAAAATAACAATTATTAAAGGCAGTGGCAGTGGTATTTTTCTCTATGCGGATAGAGAGATTGAGATAGAAAACTATTCAATTATCTTTTCTAATCCGCAAATACCTTATGGATGGTCACAAAGAGAAAACTTTTCAGATGGTTTCGCTTGCGTCTTTGATCAGGCATTTTTTCATCAATACGGAAATATAACTAATTATTCAGTTTTTCAGCCCGGCAATAATATCTACCAATTAGATGAGGAGCAATTTGTCCAACTAGAAGACATTTTTAGACGAATGTTTGAAGAAATCGAGTGCGACTTTATTCATAAATATGACTTGCTCAGAACACTTGTTTATGAATTAGTGCTTTATACGATGAAAATGAAGCCTGCTTCTAAATTGAGTAAGCAACCCATTAATGCTTCGGTTAGAATTTCTACACTTTTCACAGAACTTTTAGAATGTCAGTTTCCAATTGATGATATACATAGACCGCTCACTCTTCGATCTGCATCTGACTACGCCAAAAATTTGAACATTCATGTCAATCATTTAAACAGGGCATTAAAAGAAACTTCTAATAAAACTACATCTCAGTTAATTATTGATCGAATATTACAGGAAGCCAAAGTTCTTTTAAGACAAACTTCCTGGACGGTTTCAGAAATTGCGTATGCCTTGGGATATGCGGAAGTGACCCATTTTAATAATCTCTTCAAAAAATATCTGAACATCACACCGACAAATTATAGAAAAGCCGATATTGTTTGATTTGCATAAGCAATTATTTGTTTAGCGTAAGCCCATCTGCTTGTCTTTCGACTAATCTTGTATCAGTAAATCAATTGATAATTAAAAATCAAAAAATCATGAAAAAAGTATTAATCACCGGAGCCAATAAAAGTATTGGCTTAGAAACTGCCCGCCAACTGCTGCAAAAGGGATATTACATTTATTTAGGCAGCCGTAATTTAAAGAATGGACTGGAAGCAGTAGAAAAGCTTAAAGCCGAAGGGTTGAACGAAGTGGAAGCCATCCAAATAGATGTCAGCGATGATGAATCGGTAAAGGCAGCCCGTGCCGAAATAGGCAAAAAAACCGAAGTGTTGGATGTGCTGATCAATAATGCCGGGATTAACGGAGGTTTACCACAAACAGCAACTGGTGCCAGTATAGACGCATTTAAAAAGGTATTTGATACCAATGTGTTTGGCGTTGTGAGAGTCACCCAGTCTTTTATGGATTTATTGAAAAAGTCGCCTGAACCTCGCATCGTTAATGTCAGTTCGGGTATGGGTTCGCTTACCCTGCACAACGACCCGACGTGGAAGTATTACAACAATAAAGGCGCTATTTACCACCCGTCAAAAGCGGCGCTCAATATGTACACTATTGTTTTGGCTTACGAGCTGCGCGACACGCCGTTCAAAGTTAATGCCGTTTGCCCCGGCTTTGTCGCAACCGATTTTAATAATCACCGCGGAACCGGAACGGTCGCTGAGGCTGGAACG